>NZ_JBFHGL010000006.1 GCF_041583195.1 Sulfurimonas sp. | reverse complement strand
TCTCATCATGTTGATTCTAATAGATCTTCTAGACCTGCCCCTAAAAAAATAGCAGCTAAACCTGTACCTAAAAAGGCTAAACCTGCTCAAGACGCTGATGACGTCTTCCCTCTTGATGAAGAGGACCTTAAGGAGTTCTAGTTAGTGACAAACGTTTTATTAGTAGATGATAGTAAATTTATACAGGTACTAGTTAAAGATGTACTTTTACAAAAATTAAATGTAGAGATCTCGTCATCATATACATTACAAGAGACAAAAAAACTACTCAAGGAAAATCACTTTGATGTAGCTATAGTAGATATAAATTTACCAGATGCACAAAACGGTGAAGCTATCGATCTGACAATAAAACACGGTATTCCCGTAGTAGTTTTAACTGCGGGAATGAACCAAACTTCAAAAAAGATCATCACTAAAAAAGATATAGTTGAGTATATAACTAAAAGCGATCCAGAAACTATAAAATATGTAGCTACGGTAGTTGAGCGCGTTTTGAAAAACAAGCAAACACATGTGATGATCGTAGATGACTCTAAAAGTTCCAGAAAACTGATGAAGACATATCTTGAAAAGTTAAATATCAATGTTGTTGAAGCAACAAACGGCCAAGAAGCATTGGAAAAAATAGAACAGTGTAAAAATAATTTATCGCTTATAATAACCGACAATGATATGGATATAATGAACGGTATGGAACTAACGACAAAACTCAGAGAAAAATATTCAAAAGACCAACTTGGAATAATTGCCGTTAGTGCTTCAGGCAGATCTTTAGCTACAAAATTTTTGCGTCACGGGGCAAACGACTTTGTACACAAACCGTTTACGTTTGAGGAATTCTCATCTAGGGTAAACCTTAACCTTGAACTTATAGACCTCTTTAAAAAGATCAAAGATAATGCGAACAAAGATTTCCTAACGGGTCTATACAACCGCCGCTATTTCTTTGAAAATTCACCTAGTAAACTCTCAAAAGCCAAACAAAAACATGAAAATTTAGCTGTTGCCATGTTAGATATTGACCATTTTAAAAAAATAAATGATGAGTACGGTCATGATGTCGGTGATATAGCTTTAAAAGAGATGGTATGTATTCTTCAAAAAGTACTTACAACTTCAAGTATTGTTGCAAGGTTTGGTGGTGAAGAGTTTTGTCTTTTATTAGAATATTTAGAGCTAAAAGATCTTCAGAACATGATGGAAACACTTAGACTGGAATTTGAAAAAAACATTATTAAGGTTAAAGATATAGAGTTTTCATACACCGTATCTATAGGTTTATACTATGGGTTATTAGATTCAATAGAAGATATGATCCAAATTGCCGATCAGTGTTTATATGAGGCAAAAAACAGCGGAAGAAACAAAGTTATAATCAAACAGTAAAATATGGTTTTGATATAATTTTACAAACTTTTTTGGAGATTAAATTTGGCAAATACAAAAGCAGGAAAAATAGTAGATAAAAAAGATCTTATTGATGTAGATCAGCTAACAGACGCATATTACAATAATAAGCCCGACATTAATATAGAAGAGCAAAAAGTTGTATTTGGAACATCGGGGCATCGTGGAAGTTCATTTAAAAACTCTTTTAATGAAACACATATCTTTGCGATAGCTCAAGCTTTAAGTGATTACCGCAAGCAAAACAATATAGACGGTACCCTTTATATCGCAAAAGACACTCATGCACTATCAACTCCTGCACAACTTAGTGCTCTAAGAGTTTTTGTTGCCAACGGCATTGAGTGTGCCATAGCAGAGCATAACGGATATACTCCGACACCTGTGCTTTCATTTACAGTAATTGAAGCAAATAAAACTTCGGATAAACTTTGTGATGGTGTAGTTATCACTCCATCGCACAACCCTCCTGAAGACGGCGGATTTAAATATAATGCCATCAATGGAGGACCTGCAGACACTGATGTAACAAGCATAATTGAAAGTAAGGCTAACGAGTATATAGCTAACAACTTAGAGGGTGTAAAAACTATTGATGAGAATACTGCCATCAACTCTGTAATCAAGTTTGACTTTATAACTCCATATGTAAAAGCACTAGATGAGATCGTAGATATGAAACTTCTTCAAGAGAGTGACCTAAAAGTTGGTGTAGATCCTCTTGGTGGTTCAGGTATAGAGGTTTATAAAAAGATCAACGAGATCTACGGACTCGGACTTGATATAGTTAATGACAGAGTAGACAAAACATTTAGCTTTATGTCTTGTGATCATGACGGGAAAGTTAGAATGGATTGTTCATCGCCTTATGCTATGACTTCGCTAGTATCTCTAAAAGACAAGTACGACTTGGCTTTCGCAAACGATCCTGACTTTGACCGTCATGGAATCGTTACAAAAACAGGACTTATGAATCCTAACCACTATCTCTCAGTTGCAATTTGGTATCTTTTTCAAAATCGTGAAGGCTGGAATAAAGATCTAAAGATAGGAAAAACATTAGTATCAAGCTCAATGATCGATCGCGTGGCTGAGTCCATAGGAAAAGAGATTTTCGAAGTACCTGTAGGGTTTAAATGGTTCGTTGATGGAATGATCAAAGGCTACCTTGGTTTTGGTGGTGAAGAAAGTGCCGGAGCTTCATACTTAAGAAAAGACGGAAGCGTATGGTCAACTGATAAAGACGGGATCATAATGAATCTTTTAGCTTACGAAATTACAGCTAAACTAAAAAAAGATCCATCTGAGATATACAAAGAACTAGAAAATCAGTTTGGAGTAGCATATTATGAGAGAAGCGATGCAGCGGCTTCTAGTGAGCAAAAAGCAAAACTAAAAAAACTAAGTCCAAGTGATATAACTTCTAAAACATTAGCAGGTGAAGAGATCACCGGTATATTTACAAATGCACCTGGAAATGACCAGGCTATAGGCGGGCTAAAAGTTGTAACTAAAAACGGTTGGTTTGCAGCACGTCCTTCTGGGACTGAAGATATTTACAAGATATATGCTGAAAGTTTTGTATCTACTGAACATTTAGCTACAATTCAAAACGAAGCTAAGGAAATAGTTCTTAGTGTAATAAAATAAAGGATTTTAAATGAATTTAGAAAACATAACAATAAAAAAAGAAGCAAATATCTACTATGACGGTAAAGTAACTAGCCGTACTATCTATTTAGCAGATGGTAGTGAGCAAAGCCTAGGTGTAATGCTGCCTGGTGAGTATACTTTTAACACTGGTAAAGCTGAGATCATGGAGATGATGAGTGGTGAACTTGAGATCAGACTACCTGGTGAGAGTGATTTTAAAAAGCTTAACACACCTGAGAGTTTCAATGTACCGGCTAACTCTTCATTTGATTTAAAGATTAAGACTGTAACTGATTATTGTTGTAGTTACATTTAATCCTACTTAAACTACTCCTAAAAAGGCTAGTATAAACATGATGGATAAACAGATTGTAGCTCCAAATCTTTTACGCATTATAGATTCTATCGAAGAAGGTAGATTTGAAATTGCTGCTAAATGGATAGAGGTACCTTCTGTAGTATCTGTTTTAAAAAACCGCAAAATCTCAACTAATAAATTCAAAGACAATTTTGGTGTACAAATTATTGAATACTTTATCGCTGTAGTTAGAGAGGAGCAAATGGCGGGAGACTGCCCTATTATGAGCAAGCTCGTAAACTATCTTCTAGATAAAGCTATAAACCCTAAAGAAGTTTTTAATATATGTATGGGTTTTAGAAAAATGCTACTAACATACATTTTTGAGAAAAACTTAAATGGCGAAAACAGCATAGAGATAATGAATGAATTAGCAGATATATTTGATGCTAACCTTTCAGGTGTTTTAGACATCTTTACTGATCTATATAAAAGACAACAAGAACGTATTATAAAATCTCAAGAGAAAGATATTAAATACAAACAAGTATCTCAAATAATTAACTTTATATACAACAAAATCATCATTGTAAAAGATGGAAAAATAGTTATGGCTAACAAGGCTTTTCTAGAACTAACAAACAGCTCAAGTATAAAAGAGTTTTATAAAAAGCATGCAGACCATATTAAAGATGAAAACAATCATAATAAAAAGAACTACTGTATTGGAAACATTGATGATTGGTTAAAAGATATATGTGAAAACAACAACTCTTTTAATGTAAATGCTTTCAACTATAAGATGGAAAAAGTTTTTACATATAACGGTAGAGTTACACTTTTACCTGATAACGATGAAGAGAAGTACATCATAAGCTTCAACAATGTCTCAACGTTCATCGATCAAAACAGTAAGTTAAAAAAAGACCTCGAAGTAGATAAGTTAACAGGTATGTATAACTATATAAAGTTTGAGAATATTTTACATGAAGAAGTTTCCAAACTAGAAAATGTTTATAAAAGATCAGCACTTGCTGTAATAGATATAGACAGTTTAAAGTCAAAAGAGGAATCAATAACAGTTTCACAATACAATAAAATAGTTCTAAAAGCTGCAAAAGTCATCCAAAAAAATATCTGCAGCGATAGCTATGCAGCACACTTACATGATACGATATTTGCAATATTACTTCCTGTAGAGGACCAGCAAGATAGTTACGACTGGTGCAATAAGCTCTTTGTTGAGTTAAATAAGATTGGTGAAAGGGTTAATTTTGCACTTTCATGTTTCGATTACTCTGAAAACGTAAACCACTCCCTTCGTCATGCTTTAAGCTTAGTAGAAAAAGCAAAAAAACTAAAAGACAATGCCATAGTGACTGATTTTGACAATGTCCATGAGTCAGAACTACTTGAAAATCAAGAGAAGTTTATATCTCTTTTAGAAAAATCAAAATGTGTAGATATGACAACTTATTATAAAGAGTTACCAATACTAAGTTCCAATGAGATAGTATATTCAGATAACTGTTGTGTCAAAGTGCGTACTTCAAAAAAACAACTTATATCTATTGAACCAAATAAAAATATATACTTTAAACTTCCTAACCTAGATAATATAAAAGCTAAAATAAAAGATATAGATAAAGAAAATAAAACTATTACTCTACATAATTTTAAAGAGAGCAAAGAGTCACCTATAATTAGGAAATATTTTCGTATAAAAGCGGAAGAGAATATACAAGCTACTATAATTTATGAAGACAAAGCCGTGACAACTACACTTATAGATTTAAATTCTAAAACTCTTTCTCTTCTTTGCACAGACTTGGACTTTTTAGAAGTTGGTTTAGAAGTCAAAGTTTACATTGAACTTTATTTAAAAGATGAAATACATAAAATAAACTCTCCTGGAAAAATAATGAAAATTGTAGAGAATGAAGACAATTATAAAATCATTATAGAGTGTTTTTACAGTATGCAAGACGAATCTGTTATAAATAACTATATCTCTTTAAGACAGCTAGATATCGTAAAAGAGATACACGATAAAAGTCTGTAATTACGATCATGGAAGCTTTCTTTAAAAAAAAGAATCAAACACAATTTAAAGACTCTCTACTAAAAGAAGTAGATGGTTTAAATGCACTCTCAAAAGCACTAAAATTTCAAGACAAACTGCTAATACCAAAAATATATAATTTTGATGAAGATGTATTAAATATTGAGATGATCCAATCTTGTCCTTCAACTAAAGAGACCTCATCAATCCTTGGAAAAATGCTTGCAAAGATGCATAAACAAGTGTATGAGCACTATGGATATAACCAAGACAACTACATAGGACTGAATCCTCAAAAAAATACTCTTTCAGATAATTGGGGAAGTTTTTTTGTTGAGTATAGACTTGGCTTTCAAGTATCTCTTATTCAAGACACAGATATAAAAGATCATTTTCATGAGGTTTTAGATTTGCACAGCAAAAAGCTAGAAAGCTTTTTAAATGAAAATACAAAACACCCTAGTCTTGTGCATGGAGATCTATGGAGCGGAAATGTTATGTTTGACTCTAATGAAGCATACTTAATAGACCCGGCAGTATATTATGGGGACAGGGAAGTAGACTTGGCAATGACTCATATGTTTGGAGGGTTTGATAACAATTTTTACAATGCTTATGAAAAAGAGTACCCTCTTTCGAAACACTATACTACAAAAGAGGTGCTTTATAATCTTTACCACTATCTAAACCACTACAACCTTTTTGGGACTGGATACCTAGGCAGATGTGAAGATGGATTTAACCTTATTAAATCTCTATAGGAGTTTATAATGAAGCAAAAATTTTATAGCTTTTTACAAGATATTCCAAACTCTTCCAAAGAAGAAATTTTCGAAACTATAGCTAAAAATGAGAGTGTAAGAATTGAAAGAATAATCTCTTATGGACAAGTATCACCTAAAGATTTTTGGTACGATCAAGACGAAGATGAATTTGTGATTATTTTAGATGGAAATGCTGAAATAGAATATGATGATGGAACAAAATATAAACTTTCAAAAGGTGATTCTCTGTACATAGATGCTCATCAAAAACACAAAGTAGTATATACTTCAAATCCAGCTGTATGGTTAGCAATATTTTTGGCTAAATAACCCTAAACTCTCTTAGCAGCATCTATATCTCTAATTGAGTTTATATTTTCATCCATATTATCTAAATCATCCAAGTCTATTGCATTTTCTTGTTCTTTTAAATAGCATATAATTTTGTGATCTTCATGTATTATATGATTTACCAGCCATATATCTATTGATGCCAGAAGTTCTCTTTCAAACTCAACAAGTGACATAGTTGGAATCCTATGCAAAAGTTCGTTAATTTGATCTATTATTCTTTCATGTAAAGCTTTATGCTCTTCAAGCAGAGGATACCCTATAGAGTCCATAAAATCTTCTTCTCTACTAAAATGTTCTTTCATATATTGGTTTAACTCTAAGATCACTCCCTTTATATGCTTCTTAGGTTCTTCTTTGTCTTCATGTGAAAAAGCTTTAAATGCTATCATAAATAATTTTTGGTGATCATCGTCAATCTCTTTATTTTCTAGTAAATAATCATCCTTCCAAGTAAACATATTTCTCAATACTTTGATATCTCGTTTAAAATGTTGAACTTTTTTATCCTCTATCATAATATGCTGAACTAGACCGTTTTTTACAAAGTCTAAAATTTTATTATAGGTTTGCTCATCATCTGAAGAATTAAAAGTGCTAATTATATTTTGCAGGTTTGCCACAATGGCTTTATGTATTTTTTTGTGTTCTGGAAGCTTGTTATACTGAAAAGTACCCATATACTTCTCTTCATTGGCAAAGTGAACCTTAGTATAACTTACTAACTCTTCTATTGTATTTTTGAAGTTAATACTACCCCTATTTTCTTCAATACTTTTTGCTAATTCAAATAATTTTTTATGCTCTGAATCTACTTTTTCATCCCCAAGAGTATAAAGTTCAGACCATTCTATAGAGTTACATTGATTCATAAGATTCCCTTTTCTATACAAATATTATACTCTCATAATGTTTAAAAATTCGATATATTAATTATTATTTTTAACAGGAAAGGTGATTTTTTTATATAGATTCTCACCAACAACACAAATTGGTTGTGTTTATTGGCTGAATCAAAATGTTTTATTTATAATTTTGTTTGCTAGGGAACTTCTCTACTGAACTATACTCATCATCCCAGTCATCAAAATCATCGTAGTCATCGTATGAATCATAATCTACGCTAAAAACTGCATTGTAACCTTTTTTTTCTAACTCTTCATCTATCATATTCAGAGTTAAACCTTTAGATTCATACAGTTCAAGGATTTCAGCTATATCAGCCTCATCAACATTCGCTACTTCCATTTCCAATCTAATGTCAGAAACTTTCATTTTGTCCTCAACAATAATAAAAAAATCCTAATGGATAAAACGTTTAGTAGTAGTTACTAAACACAGCCAAACTTACACTTGACTCTGAGCGGTTGAATTAACCGTTTGGAGTATAAAATTATACAATATATTAGAGTAAATGAGTTAAAAGAACTGTATATGATTACAACATTCTATGCCAATAACTCTCTAAATAAGCAGTAAGAAGTGTTAAAAGTTCTGTTTCATTTTTTGTTGTCATTTCCAAGTGAACTTCTGTAGCAATTGTATAAAATGCTTCAAGTACTAAAGGATCAAAATGTGTTCCTGAACCTTCACGGAGCAACTCTAAACTTCTCTCTAAAGTAAAAGCTTCTTTATAAGGACGGTTTGAACAAAGAGCATCAAAAACATCTGCCACGGCAAAAATACGAGCTACTAAACTAATCTCTTCTCCCTTTAGTCCATGAGGATAACCACTACCGTCATATTTTTCATGATGTTCTTTTATTATAGGTATTGCATCATATAACCAACTAAGCGGTGTAAGCATCTCAACACCTAGTTCAACATGCTGCTGCATCTGTTTGAATTCTGTTTCATTGAGTGGACCCGGTTTTAGTAATATTGTATCGGTGATACCTATTTTACCTATATCATGTAACAATGCTCCGTTAATTAAAGACACAAAAGTATCTTTAGGTACTTTTAAAACCTCTGCTATTCTAATTGTGTAGTAAGTAACTCTATAGTTATGAGCATTTGTATCGCTGTCACGAAGTGCAATAGCATTCCCAAGTGCTAAAATAGTATCAATATTACTAGATAGAAGCCTCTCTTCAGTGTCTTTCAAATCACGATACTGACGGTATATAATAGGAAATATGGCAAATACAACGAGTAGTAAAATAATCGAAATACTTATAAATACATCTCGCATTTTATTTCTCATAGACTCTATAGTCTCTTTAGAGATAGGCAAAGCTATTTTAATCTGTAAATCTGGCATATGTTCTATATGTAATAATTTTGTAAAAATTAATGCGACTGCACCGTTATTCATTGGGATCATATGATAAGATGCTTTTTTATTTTGTTCAATGCTCAAACTCTCAAACATCTCTTCTATATAAGAAGGTAGAGAGGTACTTTTGTTTAGTAAAGTCTTTTTGTTACTATCTATAAGCTCTATGCGTAACAATTCTCCAGAGTCTATTTGGCTTTGTGTTTTTTTTGAGAGTTCTTCGAGTTCTTTTTCTAAAGAGCTGATAACCATCATTTCTGTTGCATATGCTTGAAGACCTTTGTTAATAATAACATCAATCTCTTTGGCCTGCTCATGTTCGTAATATTTATAAATACCTACAAAACCTAAGAAAGTTACGATGATAAATACCCCTATCAAACGTATGAAGAAAAGGATCAAGCTATTGTTTTTAAATTTTTTAAACATACTAAATGATAGCATATTTATGGTTGAAAGTTTTAGAAAAAATGTTTGTTGATTTATAAATGGATGGTGCGGATGAGAGGATTGTATTTACATACCTATAAAAAACTACAAATACCCATAAATATGGCTTTTCTAACAATCAATATTTTTCAATTTTAGCCAAATTTTGCTATTTTTGGAACAATTTTGGCACAGTATTTAAACGGTCTAAGTAATGTTTAACAATCTTCAGGTTTCATGAATTTTTAACATTTCTTCGCATTAAATCGGCAATACGTTTAGAAGATATTACTTTGATATGAATACGCAAAATTCAATTGTTACAGAAAGATATGGAACTTACGTACATGAAAAACTAAATAATACACAAAAACCTTATGTTGGATACATTTTTGAAGATGGATAGTCCCAAGTTAATGATGAGAGTGATAAATTAGAACAGTGGTAAGCTTTATTTCCAGAAAAATCAATGGAACAGTTAAAAATATTTCTGAATGTATGAAGTATTTAAAATTTGTAAACTATTTTGAAAGTCGTAGTTCAGGAATATAAAGATAGAATTAAAAAAGAATAAGCTCGCTCATAAAATATAATCTTCCAGGAATAAGCAATTGTCCACAAATGATAAAAATAAAAAAGCATTTAGCTATAAGTTTTTAGATAGAAGAGGAAGGAATTTTTTATACAAGAACTTTAATAAATCCTCTAGTTTTAATGCAAATTTTTCTGAAGCTATTTTTTCAGGTACTTCATTTATCGGTACTAAATTTAAGATTTGTAGTTTTTACGGATCTACCTTTAACGGATGTTTATTGCAAGGAACATTGTTTAATAAATGTAATTTAACAAATGCAACTTTTGAGAATACAATTATTATATCTTCTAGTTTTAAGAATACAAAATTAAGGGGTTGTAAATTTTATAATTGCAAAATATTTAGTACAAAATTAAAACCTATCATTCCTGAAAGGAATCTAACTAATAGTACATTTTTAGATAAAGTGCCTGATAGTAAAAATTTTAATCAAGAATTACTTTATACTATTGAAAGTCTCAGAGCTAATGATTATATTAGAAGATCTAAAGTTTTACATAGAAAGAAAGGTTTATTAAATACAATTTCAATTGAAGTTTTAGTATCTGAATTTGGAGAAAATTTTTTAATTGAAAACTTACCAGAACTTGCGAATATTACAACCAATGAATTCCACACCCTAAGTTATATTCAGAATTTATTAAAAAAAATACAAAAGAATGATACAATTTAAGACCTCGGTCTTAGTCACCTATAGAACTCTTACAATTAACAAATAAATGCTCGTCTACGGACAGATTGCGAGGTTAAGGTATTTATATATAATAAGTTAATGGAGGTATTGCCCATGGTAATGGATATTTTCACAATAAGTTCTTTTGTAGTTTTTTTATTTTACAAATTATTATGTTATATCAGTTCTATATCTGGTGACGAGATAGCTACTTGTAATAAGAATAGAACAATCCTCCACTATAAATGGTCTAAAGTGGTTCATCACTAATTTTGTAAAAAAGTTTGAGTTTAACTCTTTGATACTATCAGTTTTTAACCATTGCTCATAAGAGTAATTATCGTATATATATACGTTGGATTGAAATTTTTTTGTAAAGGAACAATTTTAATGTACTCTAATTAGCCACCATTAATCTATCTCTAACTTTTAGCTGTTTTATTTCGACATGTAAGTCAACAGCAACATCAAATGGCTCACCAAAAACATATCTAAGTTCATTATATAATAATTCCCCATCTTTTCCATTAACTACAAATTGAGTTACAAACATAAAAGATACAATCACCAATTACATAGAAGGTAAAAAAGAGTAACTTAAATACAGAGAAGTTTAATAACTACTCCGTATAATTTATTGACACATTATAGGTCTCCCTATAACTATATTGGCATTTGATATGTCTGCTGAGATTTTCTTCTGTATCCATCCATTGTATTATTCACATATATATCCCATACATATACCTGTTGGATGACTTGGAAGAGAACTGCCTTTAACTGATACTTCATATACTTTTGAAGTAGCGTGGTCTGAACATGTTTTATGGTATAGATTGAGGGGATGCTTACACTATATATACGATCCAAAAACTAATGAATCATAGTGACATAAAGATGACAGAACGCTATGCAAAACTTAGTAAAGATAGTGATCGAGATTTTGTTGACGGTATATTTTAAATACATTATTAAGTTGTATATTTGGATGTAATAAAATTATCAAGTTCCTCATAATTTATTTTAGCAAGTAAAAATTTCACTTCTTTTTCAGTAAAATCATATATTCCAAAGTCTTTTAAATAATTTTTCCCTAATCCAAAATATCCTGATGCATAATGTTTACATTTATTTTCTATATAACTCCATGCCACACTTGAGACTATAAGCTTTTGAAGTATATGTAAGTTTCTTTTATTTTCTGAATATGCTGCCATTCCATTATAAAAGTACAAGTTCTCATCACTATTCAATACAGCTTTAAAGCCTTGTTTAACAAGCTGTGGAAAAAATAATTTGTGCTTAATCTTATCTAGGGATTGTGTTCTACCAAATGCATACCAAACAGGATATTTTCCATTTCCCTTATCTCTAGTCGCTAGTAATTCTTTTTTTGTAAGTAGATAAGCATATGCTTTAGGAAATTTCAATGAGAATATTTCTTCTTCAATAATAACTGCTTGATTATTTTTATTATGGGTATAAGGGAAAATAATTTTTTCTTTCAAATTATCAATATCATCATATCTATTTAAGTTATTTGAATTTATAATTTCTTTACATACATCTTTTTCTATAGCTGTTCCATCTTCCATATAAAAATATTTTTTATCTTCTTTAATTGATTTAAAAATATACACATGATTTTTTAATGTGGCTATACCACTTTTAGTGTTATATATTTTTCCAAATGGTCTTCCTATGGATTCTAATCTTGTTACTAACTGACTATTCTTTAAACTCCATCCCTTTTGAGTATCTAAACTTTCATAACTATCTTTGTTAAATTCTAGCGTTGAAACATCTTGTAAATTTACTTCCTTGGTACTGGTATAATACACAAAATCTGATACCTTCTTTTCCAATAAACATATACACGTATATGTCATTCTTGACTTAAATATCTGTTCATCTTTAAAATCTATTATTTTTAAGAGTACTTTTTCTTCACTAAAGTATTCTCTTATAGCTCGACCATTTACACTATTCATAAATGTATTTACAGTTATAAAGCCTAAGACACCATTATTTGTCAATAATTTATGACCTATTTCAAAAAATGGAATATATAAATCAGGATGTCCAGTTTTACTTGTACTCCATTTTTTCATAAGTTCTTTTGTTTTATTATCCATATTTCTTGAACAAACATAAGGAGGATTACCTAATATTAAATCAAAACCACCATTCTTTTTAATTTGTTCATCTTCTTTTTTCCATTCAAACTCTAATGAATCAGCAGCATATAAATTGAAATTAAATTGTATTTCATCTTCACCATGAATAATCGCCAACAGAGAAAGTAATATTTCTGTTCTTTCAATACTATATTTTTGAATATCTAGGCCAAAAATATTTTCCTGAAAAATTTGTTTAAAAGATTTATTTGTTTTTTGTCTGAGTTCAAGACTAGCATCTATTAAAAATCCTCCACAGCCACAAGCAATATCAGCTATCTTTATTTCATTAATAGATTTATTGGATAGTTCGTTAAATGATTGTTTAGTTATATATTTTCTAATATTTTCTGGAGTATAAATTGCGCCATTAACAAGCTTATCGGAAGGAGAAATAACAAATTCAAAAAGCTCAAGAAGTTCTTCAAAACAAAACTCTTTATCTACTCTCTTTATTAACTTAATAAACTCTTGAAGATTATTATATTCATTTTGACAATTTTCTGTAATTATTAAACTTTTTATATATTGATTATGCTTTATTCTAATATTTTTAACATTAACAAAAGCAGATGCTAAAAGCCTATTTATTGAATCGACATTATTATCATAATTTTTTAAATAATTATATATTGACTGATTCAACTATATCTCGTCATAAAAAAGATTTGTATATTTTTTAATTTCTTTTTGTACATTTTTGAATTCTCTTAATATAGTTAACTCTTCTGGATGGTCTTCTCCTAAACTGTCAGATAGAGCATCAAGATCATCGCTTTGTTTTTTAAGCTTTTCTATAATCCATATTAACTCATGTCGTCTTAAATCTAATTTGAGTTTTTGGTGTATATACTCACCTTGCTCACAACCATCATAATATTTAATTTGTCCTTTATCATTTCTATATAATGTTTCACTATATAAATCACTACAAGGGTCTATAAAACCTTTATCATCCCTCCAGTAATCCCATTTTGACCTATTGCAATAAGGACAAGAGTAAACTAAATTTTCATACTCTGTTTCTAAATCAGGAAAAAGTTTTTTTGGCTTAAAATGGTCAATTTGAAATCCTTGCGATCCTCCAGCATAAACATCTAGTCCATCACAATAACCACACCTCTTATTGAAATTTTCTCTTAGATAAGGTTTATATGCACCATAAGTGTTATACTTTGTCCCAGTGTAGTCTCTTTCCGGTTTTTTTTCTTGTATTGAGTATGTCATGACTATAACCCTTTTAATCTTTCAATAAGAGTATCCGTATTATTAATCATTTTATGCAACTCATCTAAATTATTTCTTTTTTTTAGGTCTTTCGGGATAGAAGAACTTTGATTTGTCATCTTCTCAATCATAGTATCTAATTCAACTAATCTGTCATCTTCAAAAGAATCTAATGTCTCTTTATTTAGCAATTCTTTATATTCAGACTCTAATGCAGAAATCTTATCTTTATGGTGTTTTATTTGATTTTCAATCTTATCTATAAAAACAGCTTGATGTTTATCAACATTACTTCTTGTTATACTTTTTATGCCTTTAGGATAAACAATATTCACATCATAGCCATCTCTAATAGCATCATCTTCCCATCCAGTTAAAATGAAACAAGGATAATCCAACCTAACTTTTAAAAAGGCTTGAACTAATTCTACCCCATCATACTGAATAGATGGTTTTTCTTCCCCTAATTGATGATCTGTAATAATTGCATCATAGTTCTCATTATTTATTTTTTCAATAAACTCTTCTAGATTCTCTTCCGGTTCTATTGCATCTACTTGAAATTTTCCTTCATCACTATTTAGTTCAACATAACTTTGAAAATCATGTCTATCGCCTTGAACTTCATCAATATACAATATTCTATAATCCATGCTAACTCCTATTTAAATATTTTTTAATAAATGAGATTCTTAATCCAAACCCACCATTTTTTGGATATACTAAACTATAACTACCATCATAATCTTTTACAATCGTTTTTATAATCCACATTCCTAAACCTGTACCAATTACCTCACCAGTATGTTTATTTCTTTTTGTAGTATATAAAGGTTCAAATATATCATATGGATTTTCTATGTCCTTTGATAAGCCTTTTCCAGTATCAGTATAGTCAATAATTATTTCTTTGTCATTTGAATTTAAACTAATTGTAATCTCTCTTGTTTTCTCTTTTGACATAGCTTCAATTGAATTAACTAATAAATTATTGTAAATACTATCTATATCTATTTCAAAAAATCTCATTTCATATAAGTCTTTTTTTAATATATTAAGTTTAAAAGTAATATGTCTATGTTGGAGTACTGATTCCCAAGAATTTTTAAAATTTTCAAAATAATTTATTAAGTTTATTTTTTTTCTTTTTCTTTTATCTCTTCTTGCTGATGCCAATGAAAACTTTAACCAGTTACTTAATTTATTATCTTGTTTTTGCATTTCTTCCATCAATATATAAGGATTCATATAATCTTGTACATCTTGAAATGTATCTTCAGAAACTTTCCTTGCAAATAACTGTTTTAATTTTTCCATTCTACTTTGTAACTTTTCATTTAAATTACCAAGTTCATGAGTAAATGAAGCTATAACAATACCACTACTCGCCATACCTCTAAGTGTTTTTTGCTCATCTTCTAACTTTTCAATTTTTGCATCTTTATCTTTATTAGACTGTGCCAATTGAATTTTTTCAGAATCTTCTTCTGTGCCTGACTTATTGTTTTTTCTTCGTCTCTCTTGTTCTTCTAATATTCTTTTTGCTAATTTGTCTGCTTCCTCTTGTTGTCTTCTATCAAAGTTGACATCATAGTCTAATTTATTCATCATATATGCAATTTGTGCACGGTCTTTTTCAAAAACTTTTATTATAGATATAATTATTTCTTTAAATATTTTGAAGCTTTCATTCTCTTGTAAACCCTCTCTACTTGATTTATCTTGAAAATTAATATTTCCTATTCTGGATATATTAATCGCACCTGATATATGTGATGGTCCAACTTTCCAGCCTCTTGACTTATGTGCTATTGGAGCAGGACTTTTACTTTTTATACCACCTAATCCTAACCAATCAAAAGCACTATCTTTAGATTCTCCATAAGGACGTACTCTAAAGTCATCTCTAAAAATTTTTATTCCACCAAATTTGTCAAGCCAAGCTTTACGTTCATTAGAATTGAATTTTTTATAAAAAAACTTTTCAATATCTTTTGTCAGATAATCTTTTTTCATAAAATATAATGTAAACTCAAAAGTTCCAATATTTCCTAAGTTATTCTTTGCATCAACTTCTTCATAACCTGGTAATAATTTAGAAAATGTAGTTTCTTTATCCCAATAACCTTTTTGAAATGACTTTAATGTAAATTTATCTTCCTTCATTTCTTGATAATCAAATAGTTTTGGATTTATTCTTTCTAAGTCATACTCTTCTCTGTATATTCGAATAGATACTTTTTGATTTTCATCTGCTTTTGCAACTAATTTATAATCATAATCATCGCAAATAGAACCTATCAGTTGTCCATATTCATTTGGATTTTCACTACTATAAAGATATAACTCAAAAGTATTTTGTTCTTTTGGGGGAACTAATACTTCTAAATCATTAAAAACCTGTTCTACATAAAAGTCTTCCCACTCATCTCTTAAACTACTAATTTTAAATATGGTCCCATATTCAAAACTATAGTTTTGTATTACATTCTTAATATTTTCATCATTAATTTCATTTAATAAATAATCTTTTAAATCTAATTCTTCTGCACCAATCAATGTCGCACTAACTTGATCAATAGTTTTTCCAGCACCTTCAAAGTCAGTCCAATCTACTTCCCATTGATAAGCCTTAAAGTTTGTATCTTGACCATTGTCATCCACATCTTTATGGACTTTAGGATTAAACTTTGTAATCATCTCACATTTATCACCAAGTTTATCTAATGCAAATCGTCCTATTCCTTTAGCTCCAGCTTTGACTCTTCCACTTTTTGTAAAAAAATCTGATTCTTTATTATTAGTTCCTATAGTCATCCAATGTTTTTTTATTATTTGCTCCGTCATACCTTCACCAGCATCAATAATAAACAACTCACTTTTATCAACTTTATTTTCTACGTCTACTTCTTTTCCATCTATAATTTCTTTTTCAATAACAGTTTCAATTATTCTTTTAAAATATATTATGGCAATAGGACTATCTGCATCATAACAGTTTTTTACTAGCTCAACAATAGCGCCTTTAGATGAGGCAATATTTTCTCTACCAATTAATCTCGCTGTTCTAGCTGATACTGTAAATGGGATTTTTCGCATGTTATATACCTATGTTTGTAAAATATTAGCTATTTTATCTAAAAACACCACAATTACATTTAAATAATTTGGAATGTCCCCTATAAATTTAACATTATTCAATTCAAAAACCTCTTACATATGGAGCAAATATAACTGTTATAAAACTTGTCACTCAAAGACTTGATTTTGTGAACAGTTGTGTTTTTCTCTCCAAAAAGTACACGATATGAATCGATACCATCTCATCTTGAATTTATAAGTATAATAGAAACCATTCATGTGATTACTAACCAGATGTCTGACATTTAATTTATGTCCATCTCTTTCAACT
This sequence comes from Sulfurimonas sp., assembly GCF_041583195.1. Taxonomy (NCBI): domain Bacteria; kingdom Pseudomonadati; phylum Campylobacterota; class Epsilonproteobacteria; order Campylobacterales; family Sulfurimonadaceae; genus Sulfurimonas; species Sulfurimonas sp. Next base: position 119,335 of record NZ_JBFHGL010000006.1, on the reverse strand, counting down.
GTGTAGAACCTATTGTTATTCATTTTATTCTCCTTATAGATTTATTTTAAAATTAAATAATTGAACTGTATCATACAAATTAAATCTGCAGCTATTATTTTCTTGCTATAGAAAAAACATATTTTTTATATTAGAATATATAGTGCTTAAAAACGCTTTTACTTTATACTTCTTACATTAACTTTGCACTACTGCATTTTTTTAGCTATATTTTTTGATGATTTAATTAGAAATTTATTAATTAAAAAAAGAGAAATATGCCATTATTAAAAACAAAAACATACACAGGATTACCTAGAGCTGATGTTGAATATGAAGCTAAAATAATCAACGATGAAATCTTTATTTTTATGTATGATTTGAACAGGGGCAACCGAAGCCTTACAAACGATATGCAAGCTGTACTTTTTGATCTTAAAAGTATATTTAATGGTCTTCACAACGCTGTAATAATTTATCAAGACAGTGAAGGTTGTTTTGATCAGGTGATTTTTCGTAAAAATAATACATTTTCTTTCAGAATTCTACTTGCTCTTGATGAAGATGAGGCAATATATATTTGGCTTAAACAAAACATATCTTCCTTAAAACAATACTCTTTTTTTCAAATTGGACAACCTTCAAAATTCATCATAAAATTACTCTACAAACTAAAACTAAAGGAGCTAGTATGAAGGTTATAAAAGAAAGCAGTATCGTATTTTTTGTAACGATGTCTATGAGCAATATCTCTGATATGTTGAATATAATGAACCAACTGAGTCAATTGGTATAGCAGTTATGAAAATTCTGTTAAATAAAAAGAATAAGTCTAAGATCTAGCGTCTTTTAGCCAGACTTGCGCTAGAAATAATAGCTATTATAAAGGTGTATAAAGTTGGCATATAATCCGCTAAAGTGTTTATATCCTGTTTTGGATATAAATATACTACACTGATACAGAAAAATAGTGTCAATGGTGCTCTTGACCAATGAAACTTGTATTCATTTTTTAAACTTGTAATGTTTGAGAGCTTGTCCATTACTTCAATAAATTTACTTATCATTTTAAAGTCTTTTACTTTGTATAGGCTGTAGCAATGCTTCACGGTTTAGGTAATTGTAGTATGTAGTCATAATTAATGAAACAAGAGTAGCTATGTGAAATATATAAAATTTGTTACCGCTAAAGTATATATACAAAGATACAGCAAAACACAATGCAGTAATCAAAGTTGTACTAAGCAGTATCTTGTAAGCCATACATTTTCTGTCATACTCCCATTCAATCTCATCAACCTGATCATTAAAATATTCTCTGGATATATTGTTGATATTATTTGCTTTGAGCTTTTGTTTTAAAATATATACAGTAGTTCCTGTGATTATTATAAGACAGACGATAGATACAATAGTTATAAGTATTAAAGTGTCATTTTGCATAATGGACTCCTAAAATTTAATTCTTAGAAAAATACTAACCTAAAAATTAAATCTTGTCCAAATCGAAAAAAAATCAATAATCTAATATTAAAAAAAATGAAGATAAAAAGTATTCTCAAGTATCTTTGAAGAACTCACATACATCCACTTCAAGCACATCTGCTATCTTGTAAAGATGTTCAATATTAAAATGTTTACCATTTATGCAAAGCTCTGCCATAGATACCGTACCTACTGCTTTGTGACCAATCGCAAGAGCAAGAACCAATTGTGACACACCTTTGTCTTTTCTGATTCGTTTAACATTTTTGCCAATTGTTTTATAGATTTCATTCATATTTTCATCTGAAATCGAACACTCTTTCACTAAATAACCACCTATAGTTAATATAACCATAAGTATATTTTTGAAATAATTTTGACACAACTAACTATAGTTAGTTATAGTTAAATAATAACAAGAAGGTTGTACATGAAAAATTTAAAACTTACCATTTTAGGAAGTGTTTGTGCTGCACTACTCAGTCTAAGTTTAACTGGATGTATGGGAGAACCGCCAAAGCCATTTAAGGTAAAACTTACTGAGAAAGTAAACAATGTAACACGTGGTGAAAAAAACTTGCTCTTAGAAAAAACTATGAAAGACCTATATAGGATAAAACCTTTTGCTAATAAAGAGCCAAGAGCCAAGGTTTCGGTGAAATATTCTACAATAACAAGAAGATATGATTATGGCGGTAAAAAGCCTAGTGTTTATCAATACCAGTTTAAAGTTGATGATAAATATAATACTCTTGAGATGATTGATAAAAGCTACAACTATTCTAAACATCCATATACTATTGGAAATAGCTTTATTCGCTATATTAATGACTACCAAAATAATCTTCAAAAATATTATAACGGTGCTTTGATTGGTTTTTCAAAATATAAACATACTTACCTGGAGCATGATAAACAGTTTAAGAATTTGCAAAATGCAAAAAAAGTATTTATTGATAAAACAGATACTCTTGACAAAAACTTATTAATGCAACTAAGCTCAAACCATAATGCTGTTGACACCAGATCATTTACTCCTATGAAGTCATATCTAGAAAATAGCAGTCACCTAGAGTTTATATACAAAGGTTTCACTCTAGTAAACAAATCAAAATCCTATAACAGATATCAGTTTGGCTTTGAGGAAGCAGATAATATTCAGTATGAAAAAATACCCTCAGAGATTGTTTTTAATATTGATGAAGTAAAGTATAGTTTTATTCCAACTAAATACGTATCAAAAGATAAGAATATTAAAATAGAGGTGATAAACTCACCTACCCAAAACAAAGCTATCAAATCATTTAAAATATCTAACAATACTAAAGGTTTCATAGAGGTAGTTAATATTGCCGGATACTATGGGAAAGATGTTGTTGACAGCCTTTCTGCAGAGAAAATAAAGATAGCTCCTATGAGTACAAAAACAATATCAATTGCCTTTCCATCAAGCAACATGTTAAAAGTCACTTCAAAAAATCAAAAATCTAGTTACGGATTCTCAGTCAGCTACAAAGTGTTAAACACAAACCAAACAAAGAACCTTTATAAAGTTAATAACTACTCTATGCAAGAGTTAGACAAAGATATTTAATCTTCTTTACCTACAAATCTGGCACTTATTTTTGCCAGATTTCCCAATTGGTCAAAACTTCAAAATTCATATAAACTGCTCCTATCTCAATCAAAGGTAAAAGCATGAAAAAAATATTTCTAATACTAATGTTGTTTAGCAGTTTATATTCTCAAAACGAGATAACCGTTGAACAATACAAATTAAGTTTCACCTCTTTAGCTTGAAAGAAAAATACGTAACTGTAATCACGGCTACAGCGAAAAAAATAAGTTTTACGATATCGAAAGTTTCCATATAAGGATTATACTATATCATCATAAAGGAATGAGTATGGAGTTTGTTTTTAACTTTGAATTTACGTGGTTTGATTTTTTTATGATTGTTCTGGTGTTTTTCACATTTGGTCTTGCGAGCAGGAAAAAAGAATATGACAAAAAACGCAAGTCTGAAGATGACAAAGAAGAATAAAATATTAAAGAAAATTATCGCAGATGCAGATGAGTTTATAAGAGCTGATATTGCAAGATCAAAAACTATCCCTCTTGAGATATTAAACGAACTGGTACTTGATAATTCATACTTTGTAAGAATAGAAGTAGCTAATAATCAGAACTCTTCTACTCAGATTCTACTAAATCTTCTTCTTGATAAAAACCCTGGTGTAAGGGAGATTGCTTCCATGAATTTAATGAATAAAAAAAGATTGTCAAATTGTAAAAATAAAATGTGATAAATGAGTACCACAAGGTACAAAATGCACCTCATGGATATATCAAGATGAAGCTCTTTGGGGTGAAAACTTGTAATAATAGTTAAAAAGTCACCAATACTTTTAAATTACATGTTACTCAAAGAGACAAACAAATTATATCAATTGATATGTTTTTTGGCAAAATACAAAATTATACTTTTACTCCAAATCCTACAGATTATTGAACAAGAATTTAATTTATGTATTTACTTAGAGTAATATACTCTAAGTATTACAGAAACAACTATAGAAAATTTAGTCATTTTTCACTGGTGTACAAACTGCAAAGTCTGCACTATTTTGATTCCAAATAAGTTTTACAGGTTTATCAGATGCCGAGTCAACTCTTACAATTATATTTCTATTTGAATCTGTATCCTTAACAGTTAGTGTATCAATATAACCAATTCCTTTATCATTTTCAAACTTAGTGGTTTTAACGTTTAAAATGGGTAAACTATCATTTATCTTATTTTCTTTTATTGTAATGCTAAATGGAACTTTACCATTACAAATGTATGAACCTTCATATCTAGGCATATCATTACAGCCAACTAATAAGATTGTAGCTAGTACGCTTGAAGCTATTATTTTTTTCATTTTTTCTCCTTTAATAGTTAGAAGAATTTTATTTACATAACCTGACAACTTTATGTCTGCTTTATATCATTTAACTTGACAGACATAAAGCTGTCAGGTTATGTTTTATACTTATATTATTAGTTATAAAAGGAGATATATGCGACAAACAGCATTCATATATGACGAGATGTATTTAAATCACAATACAGGTGAAAATCATCCTGAAAATGTAAATAGACTTAAATCAATTCTTAATGCAATAAAGCCAATAAAAAATAACTTATTGATCATAAAGCCAGATAAAGCACCTGTTGAGACATTAGAACTTGTTCATTCTAAAAAGCACATATATATGATTGAAGAAAAATGCAAAAAAACTGAAGAGATAGATATTGATACACAAGTGTCAAAAGAATCTTTTGATGCTGCTTTAATGGCAGTTTGTGCAGGTATTAAAGCAATAGAATTAATAAGAGAAAATAAAATAAAAAATGCTTTTTGTGCAGTTAGACCACCTGGACATCACGCAAATAGAAATAAAAGTATGGGATTTTGTTTATTTAACAATATTGCTATAGCAGCACGTTACGCACAGTCAGTAGGATATAGCAAAGTAATAATTATTGACTTTGATGCACATCATGGCAATGGTACACAAGACATTTTTTATGAAGATGATACAGTATTCTATTTTAGTACACATGAATATCTTTCTTTCCCGGGTAGTGGAAAATCAAATACTTCCGGTAAAGGACTTGGAAAAGGTTACACACGAAATTTCCCACTCAAAAGTGATACTACGGATGAAGATCTAATAGGCATTTACAAAAATAACTTAACAGAAGAGGTAAAAAGATTTCAACCACATATTATTTTAGTATCCGCAGGTTATGATTTACATATTGACGATCCTCTGACATTCTTACAAATAAGCGATTATGGAATCAAAGAGATAGTTGAAATAATTATCAATATTTCAAATGTTCCAAAAGTTTTTATGCTTGAAGGTGGTTATAATTTAGATGTATTAGGAAAATGTGTGTACAACACACTAAAAATTATGTGCACAGAAAGATAGAAGGTGTTAATTAAAAATATATCCTTTAGTTTTAGCTATATCCATGGGATTATTTCCCATTCTTGTTTCTATATGTAGGTTGGCACCGTTTTTTATTAAAAGATTTGCAATAGCTATATTATCATATTCAATAGCCAAATATAAAGGTGTCCAACCAAGATTATCTTGTAGATCCAATATAGCCCCATTTGCTATTAATATTTTTACGATATTAACGTATCCAAAATTTACAGCAACAAATAAAGGTGTTTTATTGTCTTTATATCTCTCATTTATATTTATATTATTTTTTATCAATTTGTTTAATAAATCTATATTGTTTTGCTCGATTGCAAAATACAATATAGATTTGGAATCTGAACCTTGTATATTTATATCTGCACCATTTTTGATTAATATATCTACTATTTCATTACAGTATCTATCTTTACTAGCAATAAGTAATGGTGAGTACCCACCGTTATCTACACCATTTACACCAGCTCCAGTATCTAAAAGATAAATAGTTTTTTCAATATCCTCAAAGCAAACTGCATAATGTAATAAAGTCCAGCCATATTTTGTTTGAATATCAATCAAATTGTTATCTATATAGTGCTGAATTTTCTTTTGAAAACCTACATTATCATCAATAATTCCAAATGCTTCATCTATATCTAAATAAGGTTTCATTTTGCATCTTTATGACTGCTTATTTTCATGCGAAATAATATTTTTGTTAAGAACTTTAGCACTAGGTACAACTTTGGAGGAAAGAGTTAGATGAGTATCTTGATCATCAAAAAAAATATCAGCTCCAAAAGCTTCTAAAATTTCATACTTATCACTTCCACCTAAGAAGAAGGACTCATCGATCCTTACGCCCCAAACATTAAGTGTTTTTATCACTCTCTCATGAGTAGGTGCACTTCTGGCTGTTACTAATGCTGTTCTAATAGGGGATTTTTCAGTAGGAAACTTTTCTTGCATACTTGCTATAACTAAAAGTAGTTTAGCAAATGGTCCCATTTTAAGAGGGTTATCACGGTTTTGTTTTTCATGTTCTATAAAGGCTTCTAAACCATTTTCTTTAAATATTAATTCTGACTCTTCACTAAAAAGTACTGAATCACCATCAAAAGCTATACGAACTTGTTCACCTAGGCTGTTATGTACATTATCATTAGAGTGTAATATCTTAGCGGCTGCTACACCACTCTCTATAGCATTTAGTACATCGTTATCATCTGCACTTAAAAACAGATCTACTTTAAATGCTTTTAGATAATTAGAGATACTATTTCCACTTGTCCAACCTGAGCGCACTATATCTAAACCAAGTTCATTTATAGCATTGGTTATACGTAAACTTGTCGCAGCATTGTTTTTTGAGAGAATGATTACTTCTACTTGACGCTCTTTTGTATCAAAATATTGATTGATATTTAGTAAGTTTTTTACAAGCCTATATCCTGTCCCTTTTTTTAATGGTTTAGATTCGTTTTCAAGTTGATATTTATAATACTCATCAAGACCTTTTTCTTCAAAAACTTTATTTTCCTCTTCCAAGTTAAACAAAGCTCTCGAACTTACTGCTACCACCAACTTGTCATGTAATGTGTATCCCATATCTATTAATTCTCCTTAGCTAAAACTCAGAATCGACCATCTCTTCTCTATCTTTATGGAATTTTTGCGCTTCTTCGTACTCTATTACCCACAAAACGGCATTGTTTTTTACTGGATCTTGATATGGATCTCCATACTTTTCTGCCAATGCATTATACACATCACTTCCTATATTAGTGTCAATTACATAACTACCTAAATATGGATACATTAGATAATTTGCACTAGCTAAATCAAATACTTGTTCAATAACTGTATCAGGAAACTCTGTAGACATAAAATCCAAAAAATTCTTTTGTTCTTCTAAATCAGTATATTCTTTTTTCAAGTATTTATTTAATTCATTGGGATTAAGTTTTTTGTTAAAGGCGTGAACATCATTATAGATAGTGTTAAATACTATCCACATAGTAGTTTTTTTTCTAACATTCGTAACATATTCGTCAATAGTTTTTAATAACTGAGCCATATATTTCCTTTAGTATATGTAGATAAAATTGATTATATATAATTTTTAGACAGCTTTATGTCTGGTTAATGAAACTTAGAATATTATACTTTTTATTATTAGTTTTATCATTTTCAAAAAATCTAGGCTTATCTAGTGATATATCAAAAAATAAAACATTTAAATGAAGTTCTTTTGTTAGTTTTTCAGAGCTATTAAAATTGTCAGAAAAGTATTTGTAGGAATTTCCATTTTCAATACCATCGTAAGGGTATATGAGATACATATAGTTACAATTATCATACTTTGTACCATATGCATAGAGCTGGTACATATCAGCTTGAGAGATCCCTTGATGGGTTTTGTCTTCACTTAGTAGTTTCCACTTTGTATCTGCGATTATTCCCCCGTCATTGATAACAATATCTGGTTTGAGTTGAAACTTCTTCTCTTTCCCATCCAAATAGGCTAAATGATGAGTTTTATCTTGGGCAGTAATACTATTAAAATTTCCATATCTCCTTAAGTAATCATATACATAACTCTCAAAAAGTAGATTCATATCAAACAGTAAAGCAAATGCAACATCGTTTCCTTTGTAAGGAGAAAAGGAGTTCTCTATCAAAAATGTCTTACACCATAAAAGCACTTGTTCGTAGTCTTTCATTTGACGGTTAAGTTTCACTTTGCTAAAACCTATTTTTACATCTCTACAAATAGATATTTCATCAAACACGAATAAAAATTCCCGTATGCGTTGTTGATTACGATTTGATTTAGACTTTTTATAGAGATAGTCCAATGTAGTTTTGATAAGACGGTTTTCAACTCTGTCACTCAAAAACTCTTGGTAGTCTACAAAAAAACGCTCTTTATGCACAGTATTATATTTGATCTGTTGCCCTATAAGCAACTTACCTTTTAAGAACTTGAGGTTTTCCTCTTTTGAGATATAATCGCTTTTTATCCCTTTTTGAATCAGCTTTGACAACTCTTCCAAAAACATAGTGATAAATATTTCCAACAATGGCATCTTTGAAGATTTCATATTTGCCATATTGAAGTTTTTAAAAGGAGAGTTTTTAAGAGTTTTCAGCATACGGATTAATATCTCCTTAGCTTTGTCTTCTTTTGTTTTCTCTTCCGACTTTTTATCGTCTTTTAAACTTGAAATCTTCGGCAAAATCTCTATAGTCGTACCATCTTTAGTTTGGATGACACCTACATAGTTTTGAGCTTGAAGAACTTTGCCATATCCTTTTTTTGTTGTAATCTTCAGATATTGTGCAGTTGCTTCATTCTCTAAAACAAACTTTTCTATTGCTTCAAAAGCATCGGGTTTGATATAGTTGTGTTTATCTTCTTCTTTTTTATATTGAAGAAATCCGAATTCTTTAATTGTCATTGGCTTTAGAGAACTCTTTAATTTTGCTATAGGCTTTTACTGAAAAAGGCTTATTAATAATATAATTGTTTTGTTCATCTTCTATCTCTTCGTGATCAAAGCCAAACAGTATTTTTTCCTCTGTTTTTATATTTTTTATAAACTTGTCATCATCAGAAGCTTTTTGGTCTGGATGGTCGCCTAAAACTATCTGTATTTTTTCCCAATCATCGTAAAAATATTCTTGAAGTAATGGAATAATTTTATTTCTAAAAATATTATCTAGCTCTGCTTTCGCCTCATCTCCATCTTTCCCTTTTAAGCTCATAAAATAAGCATGTCCAATAGTATGATCTCGATCATATAAGTATTCTATGCGTTTGTTGATAGTTTCGAGAAGACTTTTAATATTGATATCTCCAATATTGCCTATATCATCAAGAGTTGTAGAATCAGGCATCATCTCAGTAAACTCAAATCTTCTTCTAAGTGCTGTATCCATAAGAGCAATACTTCTATCAGCCGTATTCATAGTCCCTATGATATAAAGATTTGAAGGTACACCAAAAGGGTCATTTGAATATGGAAGTTTTACATGTAAAGCTTCTTCTGCACCAATTCTTTTACTTGGTTCAATCAGAGTGATTAGTTCTCCAAAAATCTTAGAGATATTTCCACGGTTTATTTCGTCTATTATTAAAATGTAGTTTTTGATTTCTTTAGTATCTTTACGATCTAATAAATCATTTTCAATTACAACTTCTTTCCAATCTATCAAACCATTAGACATTCTACCAAGTATTACAGAAGATGCAGCGCTTAAACTTTGAAAAATATAATCATCATCTAAAATATAGAATTCACTTTCTTCTTTTAATTTTGCTTCTTCTAAAACTTTAGTTTTTAATTCATGATAGTTGTAATTTTTGAAAGAATCAGCTTCCCCTTTTCTAATTTTTGAACCTTTCAATACTTTAAATGTATTCTCATCTTCTTGAATCAGTTCTGCTTGAATATTTAAAGATTTAGCATTTAATATAAATTTCTTTTTCTGTTTTGTCTCATCAGTATTTTTTGTCAAATAATTTTTATATGCTTTATCTGATAATTGTTTAAAGATACCATCAACAATATCATAAATCATATCATTGCCGTTTTCATTACCTTCTTTCCCTGCAGGTATTGCTTTTATTCCTTCAACAAACTCTTCATATCCATAACTTTGATGAAACGTGACAAATTCAATTTGTGTTCCTACAAAATGCTCAAAGATCCCTTTTAAAAGTTGTCTTTTATATTGTTCATCTTCTTCTTTTAATGCATCTTGATAAGTTATTTTTAATTTTGAATCAAAATCAAAATCATAAAATTCAAGATTTTTTTGACCTTCTTTTTCAAAAATAATCTCTAGTGCTTTATTAATTGTATTATATGTTTTACCTGTACCTGGAGGTCCGTAGAGGATTTGGTTTAAGGGTTGTGTTGTATCTTTTGGCATACTTGAATTTCCTTTATTGTCTTTTGTATTTTTTCTACTTGTAGATATGTCTAAATCATCTAGAGTAATACCAAAACTTGGTTTTAAAATTTTTTCTTCAAACTCCAAATAATCTTTTTCTGGAACTTCTATAAACGTTGAATTATCAGATGGTGCCCACCATTTTCCTGCATAATTTATTTGTCTACTTTTTGCTTCATGAATTTTTTCATATTTTCTTCCAAAATAATCATGTCTTAATTCATCTGTATCAAATACTTCATTATCTATAAACTTTCCTATCAATTCAATTTCATTTGAATTTTTCAGTAAGAAGAAATAGTCTCCAGTGTTTGCCTCTTTAAAATGTTCTGCTTGTGTTTTTTTACTTTGTGCTTTAGCTTTTGTATTTTTTCCTATTGTAGCAATATTTTTTGCTAAAGCTTCATTATATTTATCCCCTAGATCACTATGAGCAAGCTTCCATATTTTAACTTTTTTTACAGCTTCTAATCTGCTTCTTATTAGGTTTTCTATTTTTGTTCCATCATATGTTTTTAAGAGTTCCTCTAATTCTTGCTTATTAATTGTATTTTTAATTTGATATTCTGTTTTTTTGTCACCAGCATTTTGTCCATCATGTTCAACTAAACTATTTAAAATATCTTTTTCTTCACCTTTTCCAAATCTTTGCGACCATAAATGATCAAACGATAAACCACCTCTTTCAAAACTACCATACTGAGATAATTCTTCAATAATATCATCTCTTGAAACTGGTTCATTATATTTTACTAAAATACTTAAAATCGGCAGTTCTAAACATGCAATATTAATATCTTTTTGATAGACTTTGTCTAACCAATTTTTCAAATTCTCAATTATTCCGCTCATTTACTAGTCTCCTTTAATTTATCCAATACTTTAACCATTGCTAAAGTATCTAACTTACAATACTCCAGTAATGCATTTCTATATTCACTCTTCTGCGTATCATCCATTTTTGAAAGTCTTGCAAATGTCTGCATAGCTTCACCACCATTATGAACCAAACTTAGTTCTTTATAGGCTTTTTCCATATCTGGAACTAATGCAGGAAGCACTTTTTTTATAGAGTAGCCTCCTCTCATAGATGGTGTGTAGTAATCTTTCTTTTGAAATGGTGTCATTAAGTCTTGTATATTGTCATGTATGCACATAAGATGATGTGCAAAATCATCAAACTGTTCAGCTAGTTTTCTAATCACACCTTTTTCAAATCCCATGTTATAAGCTAGTACTGTCACATCAGTAGGTATATCTTCTACTAACTTTTTTGCAAGTTCATATCTTGGATCAAATCCATCTTTAGCTAAATGTTCTTTATGTTCTAAGTTACCGTCTTCATGTTGGACATGAACTGAGTATTGAAACGGTATTTGCATAAAAGGACTTATACCTTTCCATTCAGGAATAGCCTGTTGAAATGTTTCAAAATCAAGATGATATATAGGATAAGTTAATCCACCTAGAAAGTCTTTTATAGCTTCATTATTTATTATGGTCTTATTATTAACTTCTGATTCTATTTGGACTTGTTGAGCTGTAGAAAAGCTAGATATGTCAGCTATGTCTGTAAAGTTTATAATCCCTTGATTATATAGTTCAAACTTTTTCTTTGCATTTAGTCTAGAAATATTAAAGATACTATATTTTGGTATATGAGACCAGCAATAAGCTATTGCATCACAATCGTAAGGATTAGAACAATGTACGCCTATCTCTTTTTCAGGCTCATTTTCTTTATCATCTAAAAATGTTTTAAAGGTTCTTAGATATGTTGGTATATCTTCTTGAAGTTCTAAAACTTCTTCTGTTATATCTGCTATTGTAAAAAGTTTATCTATTTCTAACTCTTCGTCTCTAACATACTTATTGTTTATATGTATAATTGATACTTTTTTTACTTTAAAACCAAGTCCTTTTAAAACATAGTATTGAATACTTGCATCATGTTTGTACACATCTTTTACATCTGTTGAGCTTTTAACCTCATATATCTCTACACTATCATCATCGTTAATGTGTAATATATCTACTGCTACAAAAATATCATCATAATTGAAAGATGCTTCATAAATATTGTTAACACCATCATCTATTAAAGTTTTTGTAGTGTTTATCATTCCATCATAATCGGATGGATTAAACTCAATCTCTATACCGTTTGGGAAAAGTTGACAAGCCAAAGCTCCAACTTCATTACCTCTCTCAAAAATAGCTTCTGCACTAGAGTCTGGAGGAGTTAATATCTCTTTATTATATTTTTTCAGCCATAGAGACTTAACACATTGTAAACCTCTTGTATATAGTGACTTAGATAATCTCATTAATACTTCCTTATTACTTAAATATGTTATCAAATATTATCTTTTGATAAGCTTTTTACGTTCTCTTGTTTTATATCTTGAACTTCAGTTGTTCATTAGCTTATATTTTAAATAGTATATTTGACAACATTATGTCTGCTTTTTTAGTATAATTCAGACATAAAGTTGTCAATAATAAAGGTAAGAATACGCTACATGGAGATTAAACTATGGCATATAAACACGATTACGATAAAACATTAACAAGGTTAAATACGATCATAGCTCGTCTTAATGATGGTGAAGAATTATCTGTAAAAGAATTAGCAAAAGAATTTAATGTAAGTGAGAGAACAATTCAAAGAGATTTTAACAACAGGCTTGTAAGCTTGTATCCAATATATCAAGATAAGAAAAAATGGAAGATGCAGGATGGATATAAAATAGAGAAATCAACAAATAATGAAGAGCTTATAGTTTTAGACATATTGGAGAAAATGACTGATGGGCTGGGTATTAATTTTTCATCTAAAGCAAAACATCTTCTTTCTAAAATAAAAAATAATGATCTAAATCCATTCTATGCTAAATTAAATATGGAAGATATATCTACTAAATTATCTGATATAGCTATGCTTGAAAGAAGTATTAAAGAGAAACAGCAAATAGTATTTGTTTATAACTTCGGAGAGTACACAAGAGAAATAAGAGTGAAACCTTTAAAAATTGCTAACTATGAAGGATATTGGTATCTGATAGCTTTAGATTCAAGAAATGATGTATTGAAAAAATATCATCTAAAAAGTATAAATAATATTCAAATATTGGATGAAAACTTCTTAGTTTCTAAAGAGTTGGAAGAGAACCTAAATAACTCAATTAATGTTTGGTTTAATGCTGATGTTAAACCATATGATGTTGAACTATTTTTAGATAAATACGCGGCTAAAAGTTTAAAAAGAAAACCCATATCTTTAACACAGAGAGTTATCAAAGAGTACAGTGACGGCTCTATGGAAATTAGTGTAAGTGTTACAGACGATATGGAGATTATTCCTATCATTGGATACTGGGTACCTCATATAAAAATTATATCGCCAGACTCTTTAAAAGAGTCATTTTTAAAAAGGCTTCATGAATATTTAGATTAAGAATATAAAACTTTGTCATTTACCCATGATATTCTTTGTACCGATTCATTCATGTATTTAGCTTCAATAATTTTTCTCGCATCATATTGATTAATTACACCATTGATATCTTCAGTCATATCTTGTGATTTACCACTTTTAAAAATTAATATAAATCTAATACTCATTCCTGTAGCAACTTTTGCCTTACTATTAGTGTAAGCTTTTTGTTTAGGAGCACTTTTTTTTACGGTTTTTGTAGGTTCTTTCTTTTTTTGAGACTTTTTATTTTTACTAGGTTCATTTTCTTTACCTTCTGATGATGCTATTACATCATTCATGTAAATTAGATCATAAAGTGCACCTATCATGAATAAACCAGCTGAAAACAACCATATAAACCCACTTATTTTTTTACCTAAATAAAATCTATGAAATCCAAGCATACCAAAACAGCCTATAAACCAAAAAAAGATGTAATTAATTTTTTTCAACAAAATACCTTTTGTAACTATAATTTTGTAATAAACAAAATTGTAACATTATTTATATTTATTAATTTTTATTATTAATAAATATGCAATAATACTTATATATGGAACAAGAATCACTGTTATAAAACTTGCTCCTCAATGACTTGAATTGTTGAACAGTTATTTTTTCTTCTCCAAAAGCAACAGTATTCAGCACATACTTATAAACAGACATTATGTTGTCTAATTCACATTCTAAACTTCATTAATTATTGGAGTTAGAATGAAACAACTAAATAAGCACGAAATACAAAAACTAAATACACTAAATCAACAATTTATAGATATAGAACAAACAATCTATGATGTAGCATATGAGAGGATACAGGCAACTGAACTTGAGTTATCCAAAAATGAAAATAATATCATAGACTACGAAACAGAAGTTGTTTATTACTTTTATGCATGTGCTGAAAATGACGAAGATATTTCAGATGAACCATTAGCTGAATTTGAAGCTCATTTAAACCTTGAAGTGATGAAAAATGATTGGTGTGGATTAAATGATAAAAAGTGCCATAACACTACATCTGTTTATCAAAAAGATGAAGATTTAAACACTCAAAAGCATTGTTGGCTTTTACATTCTTTGTATGACAATTATTCACTAGATTGGGATGATATTTTTAAAATAAAGCGTATATTTTTTGACGTTAAAGTACAGTATGAATACGCTGTAAATATCAAATAAACTACCTAGAGTATGTATTTACATACTTTAGCTTTTCTTTTTTTGACAAAGCAAAAAAAACTGTAGCTTTTACATAGTTTACATGCAAACTATCATCATAATATATGCCAAAGAGTATGTCAGGTTCATCACCTATATTTTCACTTTCAAATTTATTGTTGATAATTTCTAGTCCATCATACAGTTTCATTGTTTTGTATGCAGAATGGATCTGAAAATATATCAATATGCCATCAACATTCATATGAGACAAATCAACCTTTTCAAAGTCAGAAACAATTGTGTATATGGTTTTATATGCAGCGTCTTTGTCTATATATTCTTTTGCTTCCATAAGCACTAAATCTTTGTTCTGTGTTATAGTTGCGATATCTTCGTCATCCAATAAAATATCATTCTTGCCATCTCCTTTTATATTGTTTAGTTCAATATATACTTGTTCCTTGGATAATACTCTCATAGCCTGTTCCAAGCATAATTTACTTCTATATTTTTAGGTAAAAAGTTAATATCCATAATATGGTTCCAAGATATATCAAGCTTTTTTAAATATTTTAGTTTTGTTATATCTTTTGGAAGTTCTTTTAAATTGTTGTGAGATAAATTCAAGCTCTCTAATGATGTAAATTCAAGTATATACGATGGTACACAATGGAGTTTTTTGTTTGATAAATCCAAACTTTTAATATTCGGTATATTGGTAGCATCTATTTGATTATCTTCTGCCCACTTTTGAAGTTCTTTAGTGTACTCACACCTATGCATTATTGCTCCTATAAAATATGTATGTTCAAATTTTAAATAGTTTAATAGACAACATTGTGTCTATTAAAAATGGACATAAAGCTGTCTAAAAATTAGATATACTTGTTTATGGCAAAACATGAATATGACAAAATACTTACAAGACTAATCAATATACTTTCTATTTTAAACGATGGAGAACAACCGACTACAAAAGAGTTAGCAGAAAGATTCAATGTTGCAGATAGAACAATTCTTAGAGATATGGAAAGATTGAGCTCATTTCCAATATATAAAGACTCTAAAAGATGGAAGATGCAGGATGGCTTTAAGCTGGAGAAAAACAACTCTTTTGAAGAAGAGGTTGTACTTGGAATTTTGGAGGAGTTTTCAAGCTCCATCGGCGGTAAATTCTCCATTAAAGCACACCAACTGTTAGATAAACTAAAAAACGATGAACTAAACCCAATCTATACAAAACTTAACATCGAAGATATAGGCGATAAGTTTGATGAGATAAAGATACTTGAAGATGCCATAAAAAATAAAAACATCCTTGAATGCATCTATGATGATGAGTTCAATGAACCGTATAAAGAGATCCTAAAGCCACTTAAAATAGTAAACTATGAAGGGTTTTGGTATCTTGTAGCACTAGATGAAGATGACTATGTAAGAAAGTTATATCTAAAAAAAGTATCCAATATAAAAGTAAAAGATGAAGTATTTAAAACAAGCACTAAGATAGATGAGATGTTAAACGATTCAATCTCAATATGGTTTCAATCTGACCGCGAGCCTTTTGATATACACTTGTATGTAGGTTCAGATATAGCAAAATACTTTAGAAGAAAACCACTTCCGACACAAAAACTGCATAGTGTGAATCAAGACGGTTCTTTGGAGATAATAGTTACTATAACTTATGAGATGGAGATAATCCCGATCGTAAAGTATTGGATGCCACATTTAAGAGTTATAGAACCTAAATGGTTGGATGATAAAATAGCTGAAGATGTTAGAGAGTTTTTGAATGAAAAATAAAGGAATAAAGATGAGTAAGCATGTAGGTGAAGTAAAATTTTTGGATGATATAAAAGATAAAGATCTTTTTCAAGCAAAAGAATTTTTGACAGAGTTATCAACAGCACTCCCAAAAAAGTGTGAAAAATATTTTAATGCAACCAAGGAACAAGTTTATATATATTCTGAAATACAGTTACACACTATATTAGCCCCTATTATTGATGATATATCAGATGCTTATTTATTAGAGTGTCCTACAGATAGAATTAAACCAGGTGATTCAAAATCAAATAGTGGATGGATTGATTACTGGGTACTGTATAAAAAAAATGTATTTTTGATGGAACTAAAGTATAGTTATTCAAATATAGAAGACTATACTACTGATAAAAAAATATTAAAAGAGTGGTCTAAAGCAAATGAACAGCTGGAAGATATACCTAAAGTTGCAGACTTTTCTGTAAATGAAGAACCTGTAATTAAAATCGCTTTACAGTTTAATCTAACGTATGATGATTCTAAACTAAATGAAGTATATTCCTTAGATAACTGCATAAAAATAGGTAAAGGTATAAAGACTTATCTAAATAATGAAGGTGATGCACCTAATTTCATTTTTAACTGGTCTGTAGATGAAAGTATGATCAAACATACATATGAAGATGGAAGTGAGCAAAATTATCCATATATCCATTTGCTAGCACGAGTATATAAAGATTAAAACTAGACATAAAGCTGTCTAAACATTTTTCTATCATTTGATAAAAATATAAGGTTGATAACTTGATAATATCTGATAGAAAGTATGTTCAGTACAATACTGAACTCATCCCAGAAAGCTATGAAGTAAAAAAGCCTAGTGTTATTAAAAAAGCTTACAGTTTAGATATTAGAAGTGAAGCATTAGAGAAGTACTACGGACATTTGAAACAAAATCCATACAATGTACCTACGTTATCACATTGGGATGTAGATAATATGATACAAGTTCAAGGACGTAGGTTTAATATCAACCCATATTCAAAGTATTTAAAAGAATGAATATGCCAGATATAAGAGCGAAATGGGAAGGTCCTTTTAGTTTAGAAGATATTGGTATCTATAAAACAAATGGTGGCTATAGGTATGAACCAAAAAAAGATATTTTAAACGATGAAAAAGAAGACTGTGGAACTTATAGTGTATATGGTAAACATCCTGAATTTGAATATGAGTTTGTAGTGCATTTTGGGGAAACTGAAGGAGAAACATTTGCAAAAGCTTTTTCTAAAATAGACTGGAAAGAGTATGAGTTTTTTAAAGATTTAAAAATTTATGTTTGCAGACTTACAGTATATGAATATCCTAAAACTATGCAAGAGTGGAAAAACTTGTCTATAATCTATTTAAACAATAATATACGCCCAAAATCCAGTTTATAAAATATCAAAAATTTAAGATTCTAGACACAAAGCTGTCCATAACATGTTCTAAACTTCTTCCACATCAAAAATAGGAGAAAAGATGAAAAAGATAGTTTTACTTGTTGGGTTATACATTTCAAGTTTGTTTGCAAACACTACTGTAGGATATGTTGATCTTTACGGAGAGATCCAAGTCAACATGGTTGTAGCTAATAAGTGTCTAGAAGAAGTTGCTTACACAAGAAGCTTGAACGGGCAACAATGTGCTGCTTATAGTCAAGCAGTCAATACAGATGTATATAAAAGACTTCTAAACAGAAGCTTTAGTGATCTTAACTCACAAAATACACATTGGACAAAAGAGGACTGGGTCATTTTGAAAAATGATATGAAAAAGCTTATCTACGTTAGTGATCTGATCAAGCAGTTTAAAAACTAATCCATGAAAGAAAATATATTAAGTAACTTCAAGAATTCTCAGGAGTTAGCCTATGAATCTATGGAGTATATTAAAGAGTTGAAAGCAGGCAAATCTGTACTCGATGATACTGATCCAAATACTAAATATTTTTTACTACATACCTTATCCCCAGCTATCAAACGGGGAAAAGGTGTTATTTTATTCTCATATAAAATGCCGGCTAAAGAGTTAGGATTAAGACTTTTATCAATTCAAACATCAATTCCACTAGAGAAACTTTGCGTCGGTGATATGGACGATAAACAATGGGAAAGGTTAGGTTATGCATTTGATAAAATGAGTGCTGCAAAACTTTTTATATATGATCAAGATGTTGACAATGCATTACAATTTTCTTTGTTTTTTACTACTGAGTAATAAAAGTTCATCCTGCTCAATATAGTTTATCTCTATATCTTTATAAAGCTCATGCTGTATATTTTGGCTTAAATATGCTCGTTTGGCTATTCTTTCATATAAAATAATCAACAATGTGTATAACAAAAACAATAATCCTGCATCTATAATATTTTGATCTATGTTTAACATTTTCATATTCCGTTTTCATAAATTTCACAGGCAAGTATATTTGGCAAATTAGACAACTTAAAGTCTATTTAACAAGTAACTTTGAAAAAAGTTTTAGCTAAATTGAGATAAAAGTGAAAAAAATATTCGTAGTTGCGCTTTCATTATCTACACTATAGGCAATATTCTCTTACTTCTGGAACAAGATTAACTGTTAGAAAACTTGCTCCATTAAGACTTAAATATTTGAACATGCTCCAAAAAGAACAGTTTGTTGAACTTCAATATCTTTCATAAATTTGACTAATGTCAAAATAAAAAACTATAAATTTAATTAAAATTTGCAAATCTTAATTCCAATCATAGGAAATGATATGCAAAATCAGAAGAACCAGTACATAATTCAAGAGAGATTTTATCTAAAGGAATCATTTTGTAATGAACTAAATCTAAAAACTCCAAACTTTGGGTTTGGTGGATTTGGTGAAGCTACGTATTACAGAACTTATAGTCGTTTAAAGGAAGATGGTTCACAAGAGCATTGGGCAGATACAGTCGTAAGGGTTGTTAATGGAATAATGTCAATACGAAAGCACCATTATATTGTCAATAAGCTTCAGTGGAAAGAGGAAGTATGGCAGCAGTTTGCATATGAGCTTGCTGTGACAATGTTTGATATGAAATGGCTACCACCTGGGCGTGGTTTATGGGTAATGGGGACTGAATATGTTTATCAAAGAGGTGCAGCCGCACTAAATAACTGTGGTGCTGTAGATACAGAAGATTTAGCAGCATCAGCAGATTGGGCAATGGACATGCTGATGTGCGGAGTTGGAGTCGGATTTAATACTGCATGGAACGGTGAAGACAGTAGTCTGCCAGATAAGTCTAGACCAATTGTTTTTACTATACCAGATAGTAGAGAGGGATGGGTTTCTTCTGTTAGACTGTTAATAGAGAGTTACACAAAGGGTGGTTCATGGTTTGATTTTGATTATTCGAAAATACGTTCTTCAGGTGAACCAATTAAAGGCTTTGGAGGTACTGCATCTGGTGCTGAACCATTAATTCAACTTCATAATAGAATAGAAAAGTTTTTAGACAGTTTTTGTGTAAATGAAATAAGTAGTACTAGATGTGTAGCTGATATATTTAATTCTATAGGTGCCTGCGTAGTTGCTGGAAATGTAAGAAGAAGTGCAGAAATATCATTAGGTTCAGTTGACGATGAAAATTTTTTGAATCTTAAAAACTATGAAAAATATCCTGAACGTGCTGAAATCGGATGGATGTCAAACAACACAGTTGTTTTGACTAAAAGTGAAGAATTTCAAAAGCTTCCTCAAATTGCAGAGCGAATACAAAATAACGGTGAACCAGGTATTATGAATTTAATCAATGTTCAAAAATTTGGCAGATATGGAGATGATTGTGAAGATAAAGCTTGGCTTGCAAATCCATGTTCTGAAATACCACTTGAAAGTTTTGAACTTTGTAATTTGGCAGAAGTATTTGCCGCACGCTGCAATAATGATGAAGAATTTTATGAGGCACTTGAGTATGCAACATTTTATGCTTCAACAGTTTCACTTCTGCCTACGCACAGAAGTGAAACAAACGCAATAGTTGTTAGAAACAGAAGAATAGGTGTAAGCCTTTCAGGTGTAGCAGATATGCTTGATGAATTTGGTGCAACAGAGTTAACACGAAAGTTAAGAATAGGATATAAAGTAGTTAAGGATACAAATGCTAAATTAGCTTCAGAAGCTGGTATTCCATCATCTATAAGACTTACTACAATTAAGCCCTCAGGAACTATTAGCCAGCTAGTTGGAGTTAGTTCTGGTATGCACTTTCCAACTTTTCAGTATGCCATAAGAAGAATGAGAGTTGGTAATACTTCACCGATTTGCGAAGTATTAAAAAAAGCAGGTATTCCAAATGAAAAAGATGAATACAGTGAAAATACTACAGTTTTTGAGTTTCCTATCGACCAAGGTAAAACACGGAAGGCAACGGATGTATCAGCATGGGAGCAGTTTTCTTTTTTAGCTATGTTGCAACGGGAGTGGAGTGATAATATGGTAAGTTGTACAATTTATTTTGATCCAAAAACTGAAGGGAAACAGATTGAACACATGCTTGCTCAATTTGCACCTATAATTAAATCTGTATCTATGCTACCTCATTCTGATAGCGGTGCATATAAGCAGATGCCATATGAAGGCATATCAAAAGAAGAATATGAAAAACGTTTAAAAGATCTACCAAAAATTGATTGGAAATTGTTTGAGGGTAGTGATGGAATGCAAAGCAAATTTTGTAGTAATGATCAATGTGAAATTTGACATAGGTCAAAGAAAAAGCATAACACTCCTAGTATAGTTTTATCATTAGGAGTTAAAGATGTTAATAGATAGCTTTGATAGAGAGGTTGAATATTTAAGAGTTTCGGTTACGCAAAGATGTAATTTTAGATGTCAATATTGTATGCCAGAAAAACCATTTGAATGGACTCCAAAAGAAAACTTGTTATCTTATGAAGAGATGTTTTCATTTATAAAAATAGCCATAGATAATGGAATTAAAAAAATAAGAATAACTGGTGGAGAGCCGTTAGTTAGAGAAAACCTTGATCAGTTTATTAAGATGATTAACACGTATAAAAGTGATATTGATTTAGCTTTGACAACCAACGGATATCTTTTAAAATCTCAGGTTGAAAAATTAAAAAAAGCAGGACTAAACAGAATTAATATATCAATAGATTCACTAGAAAAAGAAACTTTTTGGTATTTAACCAAGAAAAATGTCTTGCAAAATGTACTAGATGGTATTGATGCAGCTGTTGACGCAGGAATGATTGTAAAACTAAATAGTGTGATACTCAAAGATATCAATGAAAACGAAGTAATGTCATTATATGAATTTGCAAAAAATAGGGGAATCCAAATAAGATTTATTGAGTATATGGAAAATGAAAGTGCTTATTCAAATTTAAAAACTATGCAAAGCAAGGAAATATTAGAGATTATATCTGGGCAACAACTCATTCAAGAATTAGTAGCCAAAGAAAACTCAGCAGCAAAACTTTATGTAGATAACAGCGGATATACATTTGGAATTATAGAACCATATGATGACTCTTTTTGTAAAACATGTAATAGGATAAGACTTAGTGCTGAGGGTGATCTTATTCCATGTCTATATTATGAAGACTCACAAAGCATAAAGGGTAAAACATCTTCAAAAGATGATATGGAGCATATTCTCAAAGAGGTTATAAAAAATAAACCTGAAAAAAACAGATGGTCTCATAACAGTACTGAAACTGTAAACAATGAGAATATTTCCAGCAGGGCTTTCTATTTTACTGGTGGCTGAAAAACACCTTAGTCATCAATTTGTTTTATTAAGATTTAACTAACTATAATCAAATATAATATGTATGTTGCGATGTGAAAAGCGTTCATGAGTTTTTTTAGTTTTTGACCTAAGTCAAGAAAAAAAAGTTTTTCAATTGTTAGACTGTTAATGTTGAAAAACGGAAAAAAATTAAGGAGAGTTAAATGTCACTTTCAAGAAGAGATTTTCTTAAAAGTTCTGCAGCAGCTTCGGCAGCAGCAGCAGTAGGTATGAGCGTACCTAGTGAATTGAGTGCGGCATCTAGCGCAGCTGAGGCTGGTTGGAGATGGGATAAAGCTGCATGTAGATTCTGTGGTACTGGTTGTGGGATCATGATGGCGACTAAGAATGGTAAAATAGTTGCAGTAAAAGGTGATCCTGCTGCTCCTGTAAACAGAGGACTTAACTGTATAAAAGGTTATTTTAACGCTAAGATAATGTATGGAGCCGATAGGCTTAAGACACCACTTCTTAGAGTAAACTCTAAAGGTGAATTTGACAAAAACGGTAAATTTGCTCCTGTTTCATGGAAAAGAGCGTTTGATGAGATGGAAATCCACATTAGAAAAGCACTCAAAGCAAGTGGACCAGAGGGTGTAGGAGTATTTGCATCTGGTCAATACACTGTTATGGAAGGTTATGCAGCACAAAAAATGATGAAAGGTGGATTTAGATCTAATGCTCTTGATCCAAATGCACGTCACTGTATGGCATCTGCCGTTGTTGGTTTTTATCAGACATTCGGTATCGATGAGCCATCAGGATGTTATGATGATATTGAGCTTACAGACACTGTAGTATCTTGGGGTTCAAATATGGCAGAGATGCACCCGATCCTTTGGTCACGTGTAACTGACAGAAAACTTTCAGATCCTGAAAGAGTAAAAGTTATATCTATACAAACATACAGACATAGAACTTCCGATCTAGCTGATGAAGAGATAATCTTTACTCCAAATACCGACTTGGCTTTATGGAACTATATCGCTCACGAGATAGTTTATAACCATCCTGAAGCAATTGATTGGGATTTTGTTAAAAAGCATATAATTTTTGCAGCATCTCCTGTTAATTTAGGCTATGGTATGCGTAGAAGCGATGAGAAGTCTATAAAAGAAGGTAAATATACGGATAAAGAGATGGAAACAGTTTCTAAAGAGATGAAAAAAGTCATCTCAGCAGAAGAAGCTCCTGCACTTGCACCTTATGGATATAAAGAAGGTGATGTAATGGTTAATGAACCAGCAGGGCTTAAACACTGGGAGATCTCTTTTGAAGAGTATAAAAGATTTTTAGAGCCTTACACTCTTGATTATGTAGCTAAAATATCTAAAGGTAATCCTGATGAAGATATTAATGAGTTTAAACGCAAGCTTAAACTATTAGCAGACTTATATATAGAAAAAGGTCGTAAAGTAGTGTCTTTCTGGACTATGGGTATGAATCAACATACTCGTGGTACTTGGGTAAATACACTTTCATATAATGTTCACTTTTTACTAAATAAACAAGCTAAACCTGGTTCAGGTGCATTTTCTTTAACTGGTCAGCCATCTGCTTGTGGTACAGCACGTGAAGTTGGGACATTCTGTCACCGTTTACCTGCTGACATGATGGTTGCAAATCCTGCACATAGAAAAATCACTGAAAACAGATGGAAGCTTCCAGAAGGTACTCTAAATCCTATTGGAAATCAACATATCATGAAGATCCATAGAGATATAGAAGATGGTGTTATCAAGTTTGCATGGGTTAATGTTTGTAATCCTTATCAAGATACGGCCAGTGCTAAACACTGGATAAAAGCTGCTCGTGAGATGGACAACTTCATTGTAACTTCAGATGGATATCCTGGTATCTCTGCAAAAGTATCTGATCTGATCTTACCAAGTGCTATGATCTATGAAAAATGGGGAGCTTACGGTAATGCTGAGAGACGTACCCAACATTGGAGACAACAAGTTCTTCCTGTGGGTGATGCTATGAGTGATACATGGCAATGGGTTGAGCTTTCAAAAAGATTTACTGTAAAAGATCTGTGGGGTGGATATACCCTTAGAGATGGAACTAAGCTAGCTGATGTTAAAGCTGATGCTAAGAAGATGGGATATAACGATGACACTACTATGTTTGAAATCTTATTTGCAAATGATGAGGCTAAATCATATAAGGTAGATCTTAACGATCCTGTTCAAAAAGGCTATGATAACACAAATTCAAGCGGTGATAGTAGAAATGTTGTTGGTAGTGATGGTAAAGTGTTTAATGGTTACGGATTCTTTATAGATAAGTACCTGTTTGAAGAATACGCATGGTTTGGTAGAGGACATGCGCATGACCTTGCAGACTTTGATACTTACCACAAAGTTCGTGGTCTTAAATGGCCTGTTGTTGATGGTAAAGAGACTCAGTGGAGATTTAATACCAAATATGACCCATATGCCAAAAAGTATGGGAAAGAGACAGGGCATACAGAATTCGCATTTTATGGAACACTGGCAAAAGCACTACCATACGGAGATTTAAACGGAGTTAAAGACCAGACAAAACGTGCTCTAAAAAATAAAGCAAAAATATTTGCTAGACCATATATGGATCCACCGGAAAAACCGGATTCTGAATATGATACATGGTTATGTACAGGTCGTGTGCTCGAACACTGGCACTCTGGGACTATGACTATGCGTGTACCTGAGTTATATCGTGCAGTTCCTGAAGCCCTATGTTATATGCATCCTCAAGATGCAGAAGATAAAGGACTAAAACAGGGTGGTCTTTGCTGGGTTGAATCTCGTCGTGGCAGAGTAAAAGCTAGAGTTGAAACTCGTGGTAGAAACAGACCTAGCCGTGGATTGGTGTTTGTTCCTTGGTTTGATGAAAAAGTTTTTATAAACAAAGTATGTTTAGATGCGACTTGTCCTCAGTCAAAGCAAACAGACTTTAAAAAATGTGCGGTTAAAATTTATCAAGCATAAACAGAGGATTTGTTGTCTGAAAAGGCTTCAACTCCTAGAAGAAGAAAACAATGAAAACAGAAACGATAAGTGAAAGAAGAAAATTCTTATTAAACACTGCAAGGGCTATAGGTTTGGCTGCTCTTGGTGGCTTGGTATGGAGTGCATACCTTGACGAAGTAACTGCTTCGGAGCTTACACTAAGACCACCTGGTGCACTTGATGAAGAGGACTTTCTTGCAACTTGTATTAAGTGTGGAATGTGTGTTGAAGCATGCCCATATGATACGTTAAAACTTGCAAAACCTGGTGATAATAAACCATTGGGTACTCCTTATTTTGAGCCTAGGGATATCCCTTGCTATATGTGTACAGATATACCTTGTGTGCCTGTTTGCCCAAGTAACGCGTTAGATATAAAAAAAGTATCTACTAATAATCAGCTTGATATTAATAAAGCTGATATGGGTGTTGCTGTAGTTGATACAAAAAATTGTATCGCTTTTTGGGGTATTCAGTGTGATGCTTGTTATAGAGCTTGTCCTCTTTTAGATCAAGCTATCTATCTT
The DNA here is from genome assembly GCF_041583195.1 of Sulfurimonas sp. Lineage (NCBI taxonomy): Bacteria > Pseudomonadati > Campylobacterota > Epsilonproteobacteria > Campylobacterales > Sulfurimonadaceae > Sulfurimonas > Sulfurimonas sp. Next base: position 93,176 of record NZ_JBFHGL010000006.1, on the reverse strand, counting down.
GACTATGAGAAAAATGAGAGAACAGGAAAGCATGCTTTTTTAAAACCTATTGTGGATAGTGATTTTTGTACTGGTTGTGGTTTATGTGAACATGCTTGTGTTACTGAAAAAGCTGCAATTTTCGTACTTCCAAGAGAAGTTGCTCTTGGAAAAGTCGGAGATCACTACATAAAAGGCTGGGATAAGTCAGATGAAAAAAGGCTTAAAAATGCTGAAGCGCATATAACAAAAACTGAGCTTAGCAAAGAAAAAGCTATAGACACGTTAAATGATATGGGAGGACTTTTAGATGATTAAAAATAAATATTTAATACTTCGCAGAGTGTTCCAAATTGGTTTAATGACTCTATACTTTGGAGCTAATGCATGGGGTTGGACTTTTATAATAGGTAATTTAAGTTCATCTAGCATTCTTGGGACTATCCCGATGAGTGATCCTTATGCGGTATTACAGATGTTCGCAGCGGGTGCAGTTATAGCTTCTGATATTTTTATAGGTGCTTTGGTCGCTCTTTTATTTTATTCATTAGTGGGAGGTCGTGCATTTTGTTCTTGGGTATGCCCAGTAAACATTATAACAGACGCGGCCAACTACTTAAGAAGAAAGTTCGAATTTAAAAAAATTCAGAAAAAACAGCCTGCCACTAGATATATGAGATATTGGGTGATAGTTATAAGCTTGATAATTTCTTTTGGTTTTGGTGTAACAGCTTTTGAGTTTATATCACCGGTAGGTATGGTTCATAGAGGAATCATATTTGGTCTTGGTTTTGGTTGGGCTGCAATAGCTGTTATCTTTTTCTTTGATCTGTTTGTTTTAAAAAATGGTTGGTGTGGATATATTTGTCCAATAGGAGGTTTTTACTCAATAATAGGCAGGTTTAGTCTTATTCGAGTGAAGTACGATGAGGAAAAATGTACATTATGTATGAAATGTAAAGAAGTTTGTCCAGAAAGTCAGGTGCTGTTCATGGTTGGAAAATCAAGTGATCAGGTGCTTTCCGGTGAATGTACAAATTGTGCTAGATGTATAGAAGTTTGTGATGATGATGCTTTAAATTTCTCAATAAGAGATTTAATAAATAAAAAAAATAAGGAGAGTTAATATGAAACTAGTTACTAAAATCGGTCTTTGTATGACTGCAGTTTCTGTGTTGTTTTTTAATGGTTGTAATGATACTGCTCCATCAGCGAAAGTTGAAAGAACAGAAGCAGTTGTTAAGCCTACAATTAGCGAACAGTCTTTAGGATTAAGAAAAGTTGATCTTTACAGTGAAGATTCAGTAAAGCCAGAAGAAACAAAATACTCTAAAGAGTATGCTGGTAGTGGATACAAAATAAACAGAGCGTTTCAGGATGCTCCTCCTATGATTCCGCATGACGTAGAAGGAATGCTGCCTATTACAATAAATGATAATCAATGTACGAGTTGTCATATGCCGGAAGTGGCTCCAAGTATGGGTGCTACAGCAATACCTGAATCGCACTTTACAGACTTTAGACCAAAACATAAGTTTGATGGTAAAAAATTTGAAAAGTCTATAGACAACAATAAAAATGAGATCTCTATTAAAAAGATCGGTGACTTAGCTGGAGCTAGATTTAACTGTTCACAGTGTCATGCACCTCAAAGTGAAGGACAACTTGTTGAAAATACTTTTACACCTGAATATACACATAAGGATGGTGCTGAGAAATCAAGTTGGAGCGGTTCTAAACTTACAGAAGGTTTAGATACTTTAATGAAGTAAGAAAATGAAAAGAAGAGAACTTTTTAGTTCTCTTTTTTCAAATAAGAAAAAAGAGAATACTGTAGTAAGACCGCCATACTTTGATGATGAGAATTCTTTTTACAAAGAGTGTCCAGAGTGTATTGATACACCTTGTGTCACTTTTTGCGAAGAGAATATTATAATTATATCTAGTGACAAGACACCTGTTTTGAACTTTAAAGAAGGTGGATGTACATATTGTGATGAGTGTGCGGAAGCTTGTCCAAGCGATGTCTTAGAACTTGAATATAAAAAGAAGATAGATGCTGTAATTGAGATAGATGTGCTAAAATGTATGAGTTGGAGTCAAACAATGTGTTTTTCATGTAAAGACCCTTGTCTAGATGATGCAATAGAGTTCTTGGGTATGTTTAGACCAAGCATAAACGATTCTAAATGCACAAGCTGTGGTTTTTGCATAAGTGTATGCCCAACAGAAGCAATTAAAATTAAGTAAGGAAAAAATATGTCTGTAGAGTTTATATCGTATGTTGATGAAGATAGTTCTGGTAACTGGTTTATAGAATTGACAGATACATTGGCTGATAAAACAGTAGTATGTATAAATATGGCTGAATACAAAAAAAGCATAGAAGAGTTAGGGGCTGAATACGGTAACGATATAATGGTAAAGTGGACCAAGTCCAAAACACTTTCTCCAAAAAGTTATGAAGAACTAAATCAAGAGATGATGAAACTTCAAATAGAGTATGAAGATGAGATAAATCAGATAAACAATCAGAATCAATATTCACAAGAAAATCCAGGGTTTAATCCAAATGCTTAAAACTATAATTGTATTACTCGTTTTTACGAGTCTTTTTGCGATAGAGAGCTTGGAACCTAGCAAAGTATTTAAAGCAACTGGCACTGTTCAAAGTATAGTTGTGAAAAAAAACAAACTTTATGCAGGTACTGATAATGGAACTATTGAAATATTTAACACGGATACAAAGCAGAATGTTAAAACAATTAAAATACCAGATATAAAAGATTTTATGGGTGATGTTTTACCATCTAAAATATACTCAATCGACATTTTCAAAGATAAAATTTTAATTGTTTCACAGGGGATGAAAGGGTACAGAAATATATTTATATATGAAAATGAAAAGCTAAACAAAATTATAGATATAGATAAAAAATACTTTATTCAAAAAGCGTCTTTTGTGGATGATGAAAAAATAGTGTTCGCACTGCTTAGCAATCAAATAGGCGTTTATAACTATAAAACTAAAAAACTATCTTATTTGATACAAGTTAGCCCATCTTCTTTTTCACACTTTATAATAAGCGAAGATAAGAAGAAAATAGCTACAACAGATGAAAGTGGAATAGTCAGAATAATGGATATAGAGACAGCTCAAGTATTAAAACAGCCCAAGGCGATCAACCTAGATAGAGTTTATCAGCTTGATTATAAAAAAGGTGTGATCTTAACAGCAGGTCAAGATAGAAAATCTGTAGTTTATAAAGACAGTTCATCATCTTTTTTAGACTTTGACTTTTTACTATACAGCTGTGCTTTAAGCCCAAAAGCAAAATTAGGTGCTGTTGCATATAATGAGAAAAATGAAGTTTTAGTATTTGATGTGAATACCAAAAAAAAGCTATATAACTTAAAAGGGCAAAAAGCTACGCTTACACAGATACTTTTTAAAAATGAAAAAGAAGTTTTTCTCAGTAGTGATGATCCAAACATAAATTATTTTAACTTAAATAAGGAGTAGTTATGAATATTTCAAGCATTGTGGTACAAACAGTACCTAAGTATTTAGATGAAGTTGTTGAGAGTTTAAAGTCTTGTGAAGTGTGTGATTACCATATGCATGATGAAAAAGGCAGGATAATCATAACAATAGAGGGTGACGGTGTTAAGGAAGAGTTAGAAAAACTTAGAGTTATCGAAGCTATACCTCATGTAATCACTGCCGATATGCAGATGGCATATAGTGAGGATGAACTTGATGAGCACATAGAAATTATTAACAATGCAGATGCAGTACCAAAAATGTTAAATGATGACAATGTAGATGTGGATAAAATAATTTACAGAGGAGATCTAAAGAAGAAAGATCTTGAAGGATTTGCCGCTGACTTTGACAAGGTTGATTAAAATGGAATTTAATGAGAGTGAATTTTTGATTGAAACTATTGTTCCTGATCATGAGTTAATTATCTCAAGAACAGATCTCAGAGGTATAATTACTTATGCGAATGACACGTTTGCCAGTATAAGTGGTTATAGTGTAGATGAACTTATTGGTAATTCACACAATATAGTTAGACATCCAGATATGCCTAAACGTGTTTATAAAGATATGTGGACTAAGTTAAAGCAGGGCAGAAAATGGGAAGGTATAGTAAAAAATCTCCGAAAAGATAGAGGTTTCTACTGGGTACATGCAACTATAAGTGGAGTATATAAGAATAATGAGTTAATTGAATATAAATCTATTAGAGTACCTATAGATTATGTTACAAAACTTAAATACCAGAAGCTTTATGATGAGTACAGAAATACAGATAAAGAAAATATCAGAAAAGTTATTTATAGCTTATAAATAAGGATTGATGTGAAACTATTTGCAACGATATTCTTGCTTTTCACAGTAGTGTTTAGTGCAGATAATAATGAAACGAAAAAACATTTGGAAAAGCAAATGGAAAAGGAAAAAAAATATTCTGTTGAACAAAAGTTTTATGGTGTAGATGAGTATGACTTTGAAGGTGCAGAAGTAAATGATAAATCTTTAAAAAAGATACCTCCGCAACCTGATTATAATGATGATTTTGACATGGACAATGTTTATGACTAAAGTTAAATTGTATTTAGTGTAATAAAATGGATATGCTTACTCCATGAATAATAATATTAACATCGAACTTTTTGAAGAATTAAATAATGTTGAGAATAACAGACTTTATGAAATCTCACAGCTTAAAAACTATAGTAAAGGTAATATTATCTTTTATGAGGGTGATAAACCAAACAAACTAAAGCTTTTGCTGGATGGTATTATAAAAGTATATAAGGTTGATCCAAAGGGTAATGAAGTGGTTATGCACTTTTTTCAACCTCAAACATTGATAGCAGAAACAGCACATATGCAAAAGATAAACTACCCGGCTACGGCGATGTGTGAAACAGATTGTCAGCTACTTGAAATAGACTATGAGTTATTTGAAAAAGATTTTTTACGTAATCCAGATATTAGTTTTAAAATCATCGAATCATTATCTAAAAAAGTTAAAGCTCTTCAAAACGTTATTACTACAAATCTCACCATGGATACATTTAGCAGGGTATGTAAGTTTATTTATGAAAACCAAAATCATATAGATGAACTCTCACATAGAAAAATAGCTGCAATCCTAAATATAACTCCAGAAACTCTCTCTAGAAACATAGCAACCTTAAAAAAAGAAGAACTTGTCAGTGTTGAAAAAAGAAAGATTATAGTACTAGACAGTATACGACTTAGCAAGTATTGTTGATATAAATCAATGAATTTATCTGTATAACCCATTAATATTCCGCAAAACAAAAACAATTATAAAGGATATTAATGAGTATGTTTTGTTACCAGTGTGAGATGAGTACACCAAACGGTTGTGGTTCTACTGGAGCTACTGTAGGTACGTGTGGAAAAGATGAGAACCTGAGCAGACTTCAAGATACAATGATTTTCGGGCTTAAAGGGCTTAGTGCTTATCGTGAACACCTAAATGAGCTTAAACCTCAAGAGACTAAAAACGTTGATGATGTTATGAGTGAGACACTCTATTTTACCCTTACGAATGTAAATTTTAATTTTGATGATCACATAGCACAGCTAATGAAAGTAGGAAGTGCCGGTGTAGAGGTTATGGATAAGCTCTCAAACGCACATACTGGTAAGTTTGGTGTACCTACTCCTGTAATCGTTGATCAAAACAAAGTTGAAGGAAAAGCTATCCTTGTAAGTGGTCATAACCTAGAGATGATGGAAAAACTTTTAAAAGCAACAGATGGTAAAGGTATAAATGTATATACACACTCAGAGATGCTACCGGCTCACGGTTACCCTGAACTTAGAAAATATTCACACCTTAAAGGTAATGTTGGTAAGGCATGGTTTGATCAAGCAGAGCTTATGAAACGCTTTAAGGGAACATTTGTAGTAAATACAAACTGTATAGTTCCTCCAAAAAAAGATGCTGATTATGTAGATAGAGTGTTCACTTACAAGATAGTAGGTATTGAGGGTGGGACTCAGATTGTTGATGACAACTTCGATGAGCTTATAGAGAAAACACTACAGTGTGAAGATACAAATATGGATGATAATCTATCACTAGTTACAGGGCATCATTATAAAACTATTTTAACTTTAGCTCCTCAGATTCTAGAAGCGCTGCAAGCTGGAAAGATCAGACAATTTTTTGTAATTGCAGGATGTGATGCACCGGGTCGTGCAGGAGAGTATTATAGAGAGATGGCTGAGAATCTTCCTAAAGATTGTGTGATCATAACTTCAAGCTGCGGGAAGTTCCGCTTTAATGATATTGACTTTGGAAATATTCCTGGAACTGAGATTCCTCGTTATCTTGATTTAGGACAGTGTAACGATTCAAACGGTGCTGTAGAGATAGCTAAGGCTGTAAGTGAAGCTCTTGATACGCCTATAAATGATCTTCCAATTTCCATAGTCCTTTCTTGGATGGAACAAAAAGCGGTTATCATACTTCTTGCATTATTTAGTTTGGGAATAAAAGATATATACCTTGGACCAAAACCACCTCAGTTTGTAAATGAGGATATCTTTAATTTCTTGGCTGAGAATTTTAATCTACATCTTACAGGTGATGCAAAAGAAGATTTAAAAAATTTATTAATAGAAAAAGTTGCTTAAGTCACTTTTTCTATTTCTCTTCATATAAAAAGTCTAGTTCTTACAATTTTTTAGTAAAGAGTCCAGTTGTTTTTTTAATTCATTCAGTTGCTTGGTTGTCTTTAAAAGATTCTCAGAGGACTCGATAGCAATGTCTTCACTCATATCGATATTTTTCATAATTTCTGGTTTATTCTCTAAGTCTTGAATTATATTCCCAAACTCTTTTGTTAGTGCCTCAAGCTGATTTGCTGCTACTTCTGATTGTTCCAGTGCACTTTGAGAATATGTGATTACAGAATTTACTTTATCTATAAAACAGTTCATACCGTCTGCAATTTCTACAAATTCTTGCTCAGAACTTATTTCCATAGGTTCTAAGTTTGAAATTTCTGAACTGCTAATCTTTTTATATTTTTCAAAAAACTCTCTAGCATGGGATTCGATTTGTTTCAATTGGATTAGTGAATACAAGGCAAATACAAAAAGAAACGCAAAAGATACATATTGGAATTTTTTTATAAAATTTGTTTTTTCTTCTATATGCATAGTATATAATGTAACAATTTCATCAACCTCTTCAAGGAGTTCATTATTAGATTTATACATATAACTAAGAAGATAGTTAAGGTTTGCGATATCATTGTTTAAAAGTGCTGTTTTAAAGTCGTTTGTATTCTTTTCGAAAGTCTTCCAAAGTACCAAGACTTTAGATATCTGATTATTTATCTCTTGAGTTGGAGCTTCTGAGATATTCAATAAACTATTCCCATTTTTTAATGTATCCAAACCATAATTAAACTCATCTATAGCTTGATCAATCTCTTTAAAGTCATGTGACCTTGTATTATAAAGATAATAGATATTCTTTGTAATTCTTTGTGTCAGCATTCTTTGTTTTCCAGCAATATTAACTATTGTCGCATCTTTAATATTTTTTTGGTTCAAATATATTGACACACTAATAACAATGAATATTGAGAGTATTAGTAATATTCCCAAAACTTTTATAGTCTGTTTAACGCTTATACTTTTCATCTTACATTCCCATATATATATTTTTCAATTCTTCTTCTTTGTTGATCATAACAATGCCTTTATCTATAATAATTATTTCATTTCTGCTTAATCTTTTTAAAACTCTCGAAAGAGTTTCAGGTTGTATGTGAAGAAGAAGCGACACTTCATTCCTTTTTAACTGGTTAAATATTTCTAGATCATTTATTAGCATAAAAGCAACTTTACTGGTAGCATCAAAAACAAGTTCCCTATTTACTATACATTGTAGCTGCTGGTTTTTATATATCAGTTCACTTATAAACTTAAAGACCAGCTCATTTTGGAATAAAAATTCATCTTTAAACCTTTTAAAGTCTATTGATAAGAGAGTACTTTGTCTTACAAATTCACTATTAGAAAAACAGTTTATTTTATTTTCATTTAGGTTTGAGAGTTCAGATATCATGGAATTAGGATAGATATAATATAGAAAAATTTCATTATCATATTTATCTATTTTATACACTTTTAAAAGCCCGTCCACTAAAAAAAGAAGCTTATCAATAGACTCAGATTCATAATACAATACCGATCCTGCATCAAACTTTGATACATGGGACATTGATGCTATAAACTCAACTTCTTCTTCATTTAAGTGATTAAACAAAGTGATAGATTTTATTGCATCTTTTATATTCATATCAAATCCATTCTCATAAGATAATCTTAGTTAACTTTTCTTCAAAAGTTTTATTTAGCTTTTCCAAAAATACAGTATGTTCTTCTTTTAGTTGCAAATAGACCTTGATTATTTCATTTCCGTACCTTGTAACCTCGAAGTGCTCATCATTATGGTTTATTACCAACGGTTTATCAGCAACTTTATTAATAGCTATTATATTTTTAACCGCTGTTGTATAATCCATGCCCAACGATTCTGCTGCTCGTGAGATAGAACAACCCTCAGATAACTTCTCAAGCAAAGCTACTCTTCCAGGTCCCATAAAGTTCTCAGCATTTTTTTGAACCCAGATTTGTCCACCAATTTTATACTCTGTATTTTCTTGTTTTTGCATATAAGAATATATCATATAGTTTCTTAATATGAATTTGTTCATTATCACTAGTACTTCTTATCTTAACAGTTCTGTTAATTTATTTTTTATTTTTATATAGCCTAATTTTATACCACTATATTTCATTAACTTTGCTAAGGTTTTCCACTGAGGCTTTTCATAACATGGGCTAGGACATTTTCTGCATTTTGGTTTTATGTCGTGAGGACATTCTTTCAGTTTTTGTAATGAGTAGTTTAGAAGGTTATGACACTCTACACAAAGATTTGTTTGGAAGTAGTATTCTTCTGATTTGTATTTAAATACATAATTCTTTTTTATTTGATGCTTATGATTGTCATTACAAAAAATAGGAAAAAAACTTTTCAATACTTCAACATCTTCTTCAAACTTTTGAGTTGTCATAATATTTTCCTTTTAAACGCTCCACATAACTTGTGAGAGTAGGACAATTAATATTACCAATAAAAAAGGCAATTTATGACTTTTAAACACAAGTGGCTGGATACCAAAAAACACTTGCAGTATACCCCTTGTCCCAAGCCATAACCCTAACAATGCTTTTATTGTTAATACGATCTGAAAGTTTGATAAACCAGTATCATTTATTGGGCCAAAAGCTGTATGGACTAAATACAGACCGCTTATAACTGCAACAACGAGAGCTTTTGGAACTATGACTTTTGTAAAGTCCTTAAAGTAAGCTCTTACTTCTTCATATCTGTTTTTGGAAAGAGTCTTTTGCATTCTCATTAATATAAGATTATCAGTAAATAAAAAACCGCCATAGATAAGAACTGAAAAGATATGCAATAGTTTCATAGTGAGGTAAATCATATTATTTTACCTCCTAACCTTTGCTTGACTTCATCCGTTGCCATAGATATATTCCATACAGGTTCCCATACTAGCTCAACTTTGGCAAGATCTGCATCTGGAAGTTCTCTAAGTACAGCTTCCTCTACCCATTGAACTAACATCTGATGAAGTGGGCAGGCTTTTGTACTTAGTGTCATAGTGACAGTGACTTCCATATCTTTGTTGCACATAGCATCATATACAAGCCCCATATCCACAAGATTGAATCCAACTTCCGGATCAACTACTGATGACACTGCTTTAAATATCTCATCTTTACTATACATCTAAGCCTCCTTTGAAACTTATCATAGATAATACATCTTTAAATAGAAATATTGCACCCATACTTAAAAAACTTAATCCGCTTTTATAAACAACTTCATTGCCAGTTAGTATGCTAATTAATACACAAAGAACTCCTATGCTGCTAAATATAAACTGCATATTGGCGCTATTAACTGGAATCATGTCTGCTAACATTGGAACTTGTTTCTTACCTACATAAGGAGAAAACTTTTCATACCAAACTAAAAAAGGGATAATTTTATAAAGATGTCCTATTATTATATGGGTAATGAAGCCTAAAAATACCATCCAGAATGTCGCCAAAAGAACTTCCTGTTTTTGTGTAAGAAAATAAAATATTCCAAGTATCAAGGCTATAAATAAACTGATAGATGAAAAAAGAATACTTTTAAAGTATATATCTGTTTCAACTCTAACTCTTTTTTTATATATGACATAAATGTTGTATGAATACAGAGAAAAGGATATTATCGTCAAACCGTAAGCTGATATGTTTAAAGTATTTATACAAGTCAAAGATCCTATAAAGATCAATATAACTGCAATTGACAAGGTTAACAGTGCTATTTTTGCGTATTTCCAAGAAAAACCATGACTCAACCAAAACATAGGAATAAGTACTAAACCAATTCCCATTATCGTAATAGACACATATCCCACAAGCACAAGATAAACATGACTTCTAAGTAAACCATTTAGATCTACATCCATCAGTCCACTGTACCCTAGAGCCATAACAATCCCTACTATTAATCCAAGTAGTAAAAATATATTTGCAATTATCATACTTCCTATTACAAAGCTCATTTTTTTTACTTTTTTTATAGTTAAAAATGTTTCAAACAGAAATATACCAAATGCTATCAATGCAATAGTGCCTCCAAAAGGCAACAATACAGGGAAGCCATAAAAACCAACGGCCATTAATGAAGTTCCTATAAGAAGTAAAGGATAGACTGCATAATACAGCTCGATTGCAAAATGCTCAACTTCAAGTACTACCGGTACTAACTGCGCCATTGCTCCAAATATTATCATCATCATAAACCCAAGTAAAAAAACATGAACCCAAGCTAGAGTAAGATTGTTTAAATAGTGTAAAGTACCTATATCAAAACTAAACAAACTAAGTACACTAGCAACATAAACACTTATTCCAACAATAAAAAAAGGTGCAATCAATTTAAATGGTGGCGAAAATTGTTGTGAAATATTCATTTTTTAATGACTGCACCTTCCACCGCTACAACTGTTTTGTGTGAAGTCAGTTGTACTGTCTGCATCAACTTTTCGTCTAAACACTATCTTCACCTTACCATCCTCAAGTATACTTTCCTCATAGTTGAACTCCTGCTCTATTTTTGGGAAAAGTCCACCTGGAGAATGATGGTTTATCATTATAAGAGACGAATTTTCATCAAGTAACTGCAACCCTGCCATCGCATTTACCATTGGTTCTGGTGGTGCACACCTGCTTGAGTCAAATTGATATGTTGTGATACCATCATTAGTATCTTTAAAAAAATCTACCGTTGCCCCTAAAACTTCTATTTTTTCCATCTAATTTTCCTTTTTTACTTTTTAAAAGTTTATCAGTATAAATAGATTTTTTTATTGATCTTAATCAACATAACCCTTTATTAAAATAGATATAAATTTGTAAGCCCATAAGATAAATAATATTAACCACGCAGTAATTGATATATCAAATAAAAACTCAAAACTCCAAGAAAAACCTAAGTTTAAACTGTATAAAAATCTTGAAAGTACTACAAGTTGTGTAAAGTAAAATAAGTACAAAACCAGTCCACTTGCCTGAGGTACTTGTCCAGAATGTCCATAAGTTACTCTTGTACCAAAACCTATTAGGATGGTTGTCAAAAAACCAAGTGCTATAAGATGTAATCCTAAAAATGAAAAAGATGTCTCTAAAAACATTTCAGCCACTAATGCCAAAGCATCTATAAAAAAAGCAACTGGAAGCCAAAATAATCCCAAATGCAAGATCCACAAAATTGGGGCTGCTTTGATCTCAAAAAGATTCCATCTTAAAAACTCTTTCATTAGGAACATGCACAAAATAAGATCTACTAAAATTTCCATAGATTTAAGATAGTTGTTAGTATCAAATGCAAAAAACAAAGTCTTAAATATAAAAAGTATAAATATTGTTTTAACTAAGTATGGATTTTTTTGGCTCATGCTATGTGAGAAAAAAGGGATCATTCTTTGACCTACGGCAAAAGTTAAAAAAATACAAAACATAAAAAAAGACACTGCAATAGCAATATTTTGCAAGGGTTGAATAAAAAGTGAAATAATCATAAGAATATTGGCCGCAATAGATATTTGAAATGATCTTAATATCCAAAAAGCATCTTCAAGATCATCCAGTGGAGAACTTTTATAAATATTTTGAAGCACAATAGTACTTTTATAGTTTGCATAGGCTATTATAAACATTGCAACTAAAGATATCCATATAGATATATATGTACCTAGTAAAAAAATAACCGATCCTAAAAGCATGCTAAAAAAAATACGAGAATATATACCTTGACTAATTGGTTCAACGGCAGCGAATCTGGGATATGTGGTAAAAATAAAACCTAAAAAAAAGTTTATAAATACAGTAAAAACAGTTGTATATACATGAATGAACAATGGGTCTAATTCCACGCTAAACAAACCTTTGTAAGCAAAGGCAAAAAATGCCATCATAATAACAGCATTTGCTACTCCTAGTATAAAAAAAGGTCTATGCGGTTGAGATAAAAATGATGATTTAAAAATTACAACTCCTTTTGGTTTTTCCTTATGTATTCTACTAAAAGCAAAACCTTCAAGGCTTGATCTAAGTCACAGAATTTATATTGAAATGTATATACAATTATGAAAGTTAAAAATCGAAATTTTATTGTTTTCTTCTCCGATATAACTACACTCGATTCAAAGCTTTTCGATTTTTAGCTTTACAAATCTGTTTCATAAATATATTCAACAATCTTCTCTAGAGTATCTCTATCATATGCCAACTCAGGCATAAGTTCATACTCATCGATCATATCGTGCATTATAGAAGTTTCTTTATTTGGTTTTAGTACCCACTCAGACATAAAAGAGACAAAATCTTTTTTTTGTGGGAAAGCTGATAAATATTTTTGTTTAATTATTTTCATAGCAGGTGCTGAAATACTTTTATCCATGTGATGGCAAGTGGTACAGTTACCACGTAACAACAACCCTCCATAATTATCTGCATTTAAACTAAATGATAATATAAACAACCATAATGTAAAGAATTTTATCATTTACGTATCCATGTATTTTATATTTACTATTTTACTACATCTTTCAAGCTATTGCTTGACTCAAGTCAAATACAAAAATAATTTTTTTAAATAAACTTTCAATGTAAAATCAATTAAGGATTGAGTATGAAAAAATTGTTAATGGCTGTAATGACTTTAGGATTGACATCAGGTGTTTTAGTAGCTAATGAGATTAATGCATATAAAAAGTGTGCAGGGTGTCATGGTGTTAAAGGTGAAAAGCCAGCTCTTGGAAAAAGTAAAGTTATTAAAGATATGACAAAAAAAGAGATAGTTGATGCTATGGTAGGTTATCAAAATGGTTCGTATGGTGGTCCTATGAAAGGTTTGATGATGGGGCAAGCTAAACAATTAAGTAAAGATGATATTGAAGCTATAGCAAACAACATAGGCAAATAACCACTCCCTTTAATAAAAGCAAGTGTTTGCTTGCTTTTTCATTTTCTATATTTTTTATAATCAAAAATACTTGATTAATATCAATGTATATTTTTCTTACTTAAAGTAGAATATTGCTCAAAATTATATGAAGGATTAATATGAAAAATATTACTTTTACACTTCTACTTTCACCTATTTTACTTTTGGCATCATCTGATGGTTATGAGGTTTATAAAAACAATTGTTCAGCGTGTCATATAGAAAATATTTCTAGGAGTGAGTTTGTAAAAAATATTTCTACTATGAAAGCACCTCCTATGGTTGAAGTTTCTAGTCAGCTAAAAAGTTATATATCTATAAAAGGAGATGATGAAGATGTCCACCGTCAGTTAGTGATTTTGTTTATTAAAAATTATATTGACAATCCACAACTTGACTACAGCTTATGTAATCCTGGTGCACTTGAGCGTTTCGGTGTAATGCCTTCGCAAAAAGGAAAACTAAATGAAGCCGAAAAACAAGCAGTTGCGGAATGGATATATGATAGATATGATGGAGTAGAATTTAAATAGTATTCATGTTTTACTATCCTTTGGAACACAAAACACTAAAATTAGATTAACGTGTTCCAAAAAGTGTTCAGAAAATGAATATATCTAATTTCCTAAAATTCTATATAGTTTTGGAGCATTAAAGATACATAGAATTTTATAGATAATTGAAATAAATATTACCCATAAAAAATACTTTATTTAATAATAAGTTTTTTAGCGTCAATCGAAACTAATCTCCTTGGAAACAGCCTTTTTTGTACAGATTTTTTCAATATTTCTCGTGGCACACATATGTAATTTATATACGCACTATACTCTCCTCCTCCTATTTTTATATATAGAATCTCATTCAAATCAGTTTCATCTCCACTTTGTATTTCTTGGTATGATATAAGGTCCAAAATTTTTGTCACAGACTCTATAGTAGAGTTTTCAATTATATTGATAATTGCAGCTTCAGCCCTTTTGGCTTTTGTACCATACTTTTGATTGAGATCAAGCACATTATCCTTAATATATTTTTCTATCATTTTTTCTGTTTTCATAATTATCCTCCACCGGATGTAAACTAAGATATCTCAGATAGTTATTGCATTACTGCACATATCTTTTACAACGAGTGGTATAGCACTTAAAAACAATTGTTGAAAAAATTCAATATATTTATTAAATCTACTTTTTAAGAGCTTTATCACTGCCAATTTTAGAACCGCACGTGATAGCTTAAAATTCAAAATAATACAATGGATGCAGAAAAAATGGACGAACTAAAACAGAACAATCAACTTGAAATTTGTATTGGTGTATAATTCATAAAAAAAATTTATGGAATGTCTTCTCTTAACTAGACATTTACTAACTCAATAATTTATATAATACGTGCAAATCTAAAAAAAGGATTTTCTTTATCGTAAAAAACACTATTGATTTTATCTTTTGAATCAGACGTAAAAATATATACAGTGTATTGATTTTGCTGGAAGTGTCCTCGTAATAATCCAAATAACCAATCTTCTTCCATAGTTAAAACATTTGTAAAGCTATCCATCCATATCGTTATGTTTTCATGTATAGTTTCTGCTTGTTCAAAAAGTTCTAAAATATAATCTAAAGCCGTATAATCATCTGAAGATAGTTTTATATCTATATTATTATCAATATGTAGTTTATATTGTTCAATTAGTTTAGTAGCTAATTCTCTTGTGGAATGTATATTTTTAAAGTCTATATACACAAATATTGTTTTGGATTGTAGATCTTTTTTTAAATCATCTAGTAAGTTAGTTGTAATGTCATCTTCTACAAGAGCAACACTCTGCTTAAACTTATAAATATAATTATAAAGTTTTTTGTACTTTTTATCGTGTTCAAGAGACATCTACTTAACTCCTAAATGTTTAATAGTCAATTATATCATTGAGAGGCTGCATATCATCATGAAGTTTATAGTTTTTTATATTTTTTGTAGAGATTATTAAAGCAAATAAAATTAATTATTAAAAAGTTATATAGTCAATCACTAAATTTTAATAGCCGCAAAAATAGCCGCAATATTTTAATGATTTTCAAAATTCATAATGCTGTATAACATCACATTATATGGATATATTGACAATATATACAGTCGCAATAATAGCCGCAAAAATAGTCGCAATTTATTTCTTTAAAATCTACTATTAGGTTAGCTCAATTAATATATAATACGGTCAGGGATAACTTCTGCTATAATAACAACTACAATAAATAGCCAACTGGTCATTGGAAATTTATTTATTCAACCTAGTAAATCAGGTTAATGCCAGAGCAAAGGCAACAAAAATCTACTAATCAGCTCGAATAATATAAATTATTATATAGTTTGGGCTCTACTTATACCCTCAGTTACATAATAAATACCCACTTATACAGTGAGTTACATAACAAAAAGTGCACTTATACCCTCAGTTACATAACAGATGTGCCATTTTTCACATATTATGTTTGTCAAATTAGGTGAAAATACTGCTAAATACAACTAAAGTTTATATAAAATGGGTTATTAATCTGTTATGTCAAACAACGGACGGTTAAGTGTTATAAATTAGATGGTGAATATTCATCTAATTTATAACTATTTAACTAGCATTTACTAATCAAAAAATATATCAATAATGGATAATCCATAGTTATTAATAAAAATAAAATCAATATCTATGTAAAATCTATTTATGAATAAGACTAAAAAGCTACTAATAGATATTACATTTGACTTGCTATATAAAAAAGGTTATTGTGCTACAAGTATGTCTGATATTTTAGATATCGCCAAACTTACAAAAGGTGCGATGTATTATCATTTCTCTACAAAAGACGTACTTATTTTAGCAACTATGGAGCACTATTTAGAACCTATCCTAACTTCTGGATGGATAGAGCCTCTAAAACAAAGTGAAAAGCCATTAGAGACCATAACAAAACAGATAGATGAATTTTACGCTATGTATGCAGATAAGAGTAGTTTTTTGTCTATAAAGCATGGATGCCCTCTTAATAATTTCATAATAGATATGAGTGATAAAAATGAAGAGTTCTTTACCTATTTAAAAAGTGTTTATAAAAGATGGGAAGATTCTGTTACAGAAGCGCTTCAATATGCACAGGACTTAAACCAAACAAAAACCAAGTTTGATGCAAAGAGTAAATCTCTTTTTATCATATCATCAATTGAGGGTTCAATAGGCACTGCTAAAGCATATAACGATTTGGATGCTCTAAGGAAAAGTTTTGATGTGCTAAATTCATATATTTTAGAACTTTAAAATAAAATACAAACCGTTCGGTATAATTTGGAATACTCATTGCTTAATATTTTTAATAAAATATTAGGAGAATATTATGAATGTTACTTCCGCAATACAAATCCAATACCACAGTACCAATAAAACAGCTCAATCAAAACAACAAAATATCAATGTTGATGATGTTAAAGTTGATACTCTTGATGATAAAGCAAATGAAATACTTAATCAGCTTTTAGTCGGTATGTCTGACAAAGACAAAGGTGCTATAAAATTATCTCTTAGTTTCAGCATGAGTATAAAAAATGAAAGTTTCTCAGATGGTAAACTTCAGATTGAAAGAGAATATAAAACTGATAGACAATCGATTTTAGATAATCTAGATGACAAAATAAACAATCCTGATAACAGTGGTTATTTATCTGATGAGATAAAAAGAGTAGCTAGAGAATTAAAAGAACAATATGCAAAAGAAACAGCTAGTGCTAGTATAGCAGATCAAGAGAATTCTGTAGTTGATGAATTTTTAGAAAATCTATATTCTAAAGACTTATCTGGAGTTAAATCTAGCATTGTTAAAGAAGAAATAAAAAACAGAATAGATGAATATGCTCAAATTATGATGCAAGAACGAGGTGAACGACCTGAATCAGAGCTGGAAGCTTCCAAGCTACTTAACGAGTATAAAAATGAACTACTGAAAGAATATAAAGAAAGCATAGAAAACTCAACAAATACAGTTATGAGTTCTGAGCAACAAGCAATTATAAAAGTACTAATGGAGGAAAATTCAGAAGAGATTAGCTCGCTGGAGAAACTATTGGTTTCTAAGACAGAAATAGTGTAGATACAAAAAGATCTGCGAAGTAAGATTTAAGACATCTCAAAATTCAAATAATAATCTATATATATTTGACAACACTTATATAGTTTAAGAAGCGGAAAAAACAGTATCATATTTAAGAAGCGGAAAAAATGATCTTAATTAAATTACAAATATATCATTTTAAATTTTATAAACTACTCAATCTAACCTTAACAAAATTCACTTTTCTACTTTTTTCAATTAATGCTATACCTCACCATAATATATCTAATAGGAGAGAAACTATTTTAATAAATGAGATGTAGATTCATGCACAATCTATTTTTTCAATAAAAAAATTAATGTGCTATACCCCTCACTATAAAATATCTAAAAGTAGCACTCAAATAAACATACAGTTAGGCTCACCTGCATGTTCATCAACTAATTTCTTTCGAGAACTTATATCAGCTTCTTTAGCTGAAATTACTTTTTATAAAGGAGTTTTCGTGGAAATAAAATATGAAAACTTAGAGAAGATTGATGAGCTTGTACTTAAAGTTAATCAACTCTTAGAAAATACAAATCCTGAAAAGAGATGGTTAAACATCAACGAAGCAGCTTATTATCTTGGATATTCAAAAGACCATCTGCACAAACTAAAAAATGATGAGCTTATTCAAGGCAAGCACTATTATAAAAAAGGGAAGCTACTATTCGACAAATATGCGCTTGATGAATGGGTTACTACTTATAAATCAAATGACATTAATACTTCTGAAATAGTGTCTGATATTTTAGAGGATATAGCATGTTAAACTATTTGATTAAAATCAACAAAAACAGTAAAATATCCCTGTTGTTAGAAAAGTCGTTTATGGGTTATGCTAAGGAGACAGCATGATACATAATATGACACAACCAAAGCTTTTTACACGTGGTAATAAGCTTTGGATTAGGTTTAGTTTTAATGGAAAGGTTATAAAAAGGCCTTTACATCTTGATAATTCTAAAACAAATGTAAAGATAGCAAATTTACAGATAATTCCACAGTTGATTCTTAAAGTAACAAGTGGAGAGTTCTTTGAAAATGAAAAAGCTAAAATTCCGACTGTTGATGAGTATGCAGAGATTTCTTTTACAGCTCATGAAGCTGAAAGAAAACCAACTACCACAGTTGACTATCGAAATATATACAGAAAACATATCCAACCATATTTTGGAAATGTAACGTTAGATAAAATAAAAGCAAGTGAAGTCAGTGTTTGGAAAAATAAACTATATAAAAATGGGCTCTCTTCAAGACGTGTAAATGCAATTAAAAAAGTGTTTGGCACCATAGTGCAAGATGCCGTAGATGATGAAGTAGTTCTATCAAATCCAGTTAGAAAATCTAAAGCACTTCCTCCTCATATTGAAAAAAGTATTATTCCCTTTTCATTAGATGAAGTTGGTAAGATACTTGAAGCTGCTGAAGGTCAAGACAAAAACTTGATTGCGACTCTCTTTATGACTGGAGTAAGAACCGGTGAACTGATCGCTTTAAAATGGGAAAATGTGGATCTTGATAATCGTACTATTGATATAGTTGCTACGATAGGAAGAGGACTTGAAGGTCTTCCAAAGACAAAATCTAGTGTCAGAACTATTCCCATACTTGATTCATTGTATGATTATCTTGTAGATCAGTATGCAATTACTGGACAGAAGAAAAGTTATGTATTCTTAAATCCTAATGATTCACATTTTTTTGACAGTAAAAATCTGAGAAATGGTTTATGGAAGAAAGTTCTTAAAAAAGCAGATATTAAATATAGGACTATATACCAGACACGTCATACATTTTGTAGTTTACACTTACAAGATGGTTCTAATTTAGCTTGGGTATCAAAAGTAATGGGACATAAAAATTCAAAAATTACTCTGGAAAAATACTCTAAATTCGTTCCCTCAGATTCTAAAATATCAACAGTGTTTGACAAGCTGTAAAAAGGAGTTGGAACATCATTGGCACAATTTTGGCACAATCAGATTTTTGAACTCTTGAAATGACTTATTTTAGGGGTTTATTAAGGGATGGTGCGGATGAGAGGACTCGAACCTCCACACCTTGCGGCACCAGATCCTAAGTCTGACTTATATATGTTATATCAAGTAATACTGTGTTATATATAGCCTATTTTTTGGGCTTTTATTAATTTCTTTATGATACCATTTTATATAGTTTTATATCTAAAACCGTACCCAAACCGTACCCTTAAATCAAAATAGGAATTTTAATGGCTCTTAATGATTCTCTTAAAAAAATCAATATACCTGTACTAGATACAAAAGGATTATATCTAAAGGATAGTTCAAATCTCTTTTCAAAAAAAGAACTAAATAAGAATGATCTAAAAAAATTAGACTACGAAAATATTAGTATAGTACTAAAATTCTATTTTCGAAATAAACAAATCAAGAAAACTATCTCTTTCAATAGCATAACTGGCTTACAAGCTATAAAAAAGGCTATTTCTAAAAGAACTGAATTAAAAGAAGAGCTTGAGGAACACGGTCTTATTAAGAAGAAAGACTTTAAAACATTAAATGAATATTGGGATGAATATGTGACTTATAAAGCTTCAATTTGGGATCCAAATACAAAAATAACAAATACAACTTTTTATGATAAGTGGATAAGAGATAAAGCTGGAGAAATTAATTTTGAAAAAGTAACTACAAGAGACTTACAAGATATAGTCAACTTAATTTTAAAAAGTACTAACCCATTAACTAAAAAAATTTATTCACCACGCACTGCTTTAAGTGTAAAACAGCAAATTAGATCCTTATACAATTATTATATGAAACAAAATGTTATTGATAAAAATCCTGCTACAAATATTGAAATTCCAAAATTTGACAACACTGTTAACTTTGAACTTAGTGACGAAGAACGTCTAAAACTATTTGAGGCAATAAAATCATATCCTATACAAAAGTATAAAGGGGTCATGCTCTTTATATATGCCGGTAGACGTTTAAATGAAGTACTGACTCTTGATTGGAGAAATATTAATTTTAACTCTAAGACATACAATATAGAAGGTATTTATGCTAAGAATAGACGAAACCAGGAATTTCCACTTAATCCACTTCTTGAAAAATTTTTATTATCTTATGATCAAAAAAGCTCAGGTTTAATATTTACTGCACATAAAGATAGAACCAAACCATTAAGTCAAGAAACATTTCGTAGACACTGGAAAAAACTTATTGATAGTTTAGGCATTAATATGAGAATACACGATTCAAGACATTTACTTGGAAATACAATGATAAACAAAGGATATAGTTTAGAAGCGATAGGAAAAACGATGGGACATAGTTCTGTACATGTAACAAAACGCTATGCTAAAACTGATTTAAATACTGCAAATGATGTTTTGAGTGATTATTTAAATTGAACAATTTCTATCTCCATGTATATAAAGCTAAAAATAATCCTATGACTCTTTTAACTGTCGGTTCCTTTGATAAGATCATATCTTTCCATGCTCTATAATGAGCACCGGTTGTTAATACATCATCTACAATGACTACAGTTTCGGCTTTTGTATTAAACCCTAACCATTCAGTATTATTTTGAATATCCTCTACCTTTCTTGTCCCTCCATTATGTGACTCTTGAACATCAATTTTGGTATCAAATGGAATTTCTATTACTACATTAGGACATTTCAGCTTTAGCTTTCTTACCGTCTCATCAATTCTATCATTAAATAATTCAGAACTTCTATTTTTAGAAGTTGCTGCAGGAATCACTACCATTACATTGTTATTAAAACTTTCTATTTTAGACAAATATTTTGCAAATTTGTCAACCGCTTTATCCCTATAATACCATTCTGCTTTACCTTTTTTTTCTATCGGTTTTTTAAAATTAAACAATAAATCATTCACTTTAGAGCCTTTATAACCTTCATTAGTTGCCTCAAAGAAATAATAGCACTCATCACTATCAAGCAAATTCAATCTATTATGTAATTTATGGTCATATTTTGTTAACATTAAAGATTATCCACTATATCTTTTATACTCTTTACTCTAATAGCACCATGTTCTAGATATTTTTTTGGCCATGTTATAGATGAATTTTCAAAACATGAATCAAGTATAAATAATTTTCTTCCCATATTTATACATGCTCTAGCTTGGGTTAGAGAACCACTCGTGTCAGAAGCTTCAACTATAATTGTGGCATCAGATATAGCTGCCATTACTGTATTTCTTTGTGGAAAATAAAATTTTTTGCTATTAAATGGTTCTTTAGAATATTTATAAATTGGTACATGACTAATTAAAAGATGCTTGTTAGCTATTTCATCTTGTAGAGACTTATTTTCTTTTGGATAATATTGATTTATTGGTGTTCCAATTACACCTATTACTTTGCCACCAACATCAATTGTAGCTTCCATTGCACTTGTATCTATTCCTGCAGCTAAACCAGAAACGATTACATAACCTTGCTTTACTAATAATCTAGCTATTTTAGCAGCTCTTCTTCTTCCTTCTTCACTTGTTTTTCTTGCACCAACAATAGATATTCTTTTTTCTGCCTCTAGTAATCCTAAATCACCTTTATAGTAAAATAGCTTAATTTGATGTTTTGGATCTTTTAATGATTGCGGATATTGTGCACTTTCTGCTGTAATAACTGAAAAATCTTTTGGTATTTGAGAAAAAAAACCTTCAACTTCTTCTTTTTTAGTCATATCACTTAAATCAAATGATGCTTTAGAAGGAATAGAAACATTTTTTAAAAAAGTTGCTATCTTAGCTAATGTCGAACTTTGTCTTGCCCACAAAGTTTCATAAGCAATTAGTTCTTCATAAGGTGAAACAGCGCTAATCATTAAAACTCTCCATAAAATTGTTTTCGTTATACTTATATTACTAGTTAGTATATCAAAAACATTATAATATTATTATAATACAACATATTAAAATAAGGTTTTAAAACATATGCCTGAGTCACATATATTATTACTAGAATTTATCTCCACAATATTTTTTAGCATAGAGTATTTTCTTTATAAAAAAGAAATTAACTATATAAATAATCTTATAAATATTAACATCAATAGAAGCTTCTATAGCAGTAAAAGACATTATATTATTCAAAAGTTTAAATTAAAAAAAAATATTAAATACTATATAATAAGGATATTTATATCAATTACAATTTTAATTATTATATATAAGATTATGCTCTTATACAAAGTCTACACAATGAATGAGATTATGCTCTTATCTACATTATTAATTCTTTCTATAATTTACGTTGCATATGCTTTTTACCATTTTATTTTTCATACTTCAGGATGGTTAAGAGTAGTTTTATTTGCTACTTTTAAAAAGTTTTTGTATATTGTCAAAAAAGGAGCTTTAGTAGCCATAGGTCTAATTCTGTTGCTTTTATCTTTTGTAGGTAAGTTCCTTAACATGTATGGTTACAAGTTTGACATAATTGAATTAGTTTCATACATATCTATCAGTGTCAGTATTTTAGTTTTATTATTTTTTTTGTCAAGTCATATTAAATTAAAGAATAAAATAGATATATATTAGTATCCATTTACACTTATTACTATAATACTCAACGGTAATTAAAAGGTATAAAATGCTGATAATTAAAAAATATAATATGGCCATAAATTTAGATAAAGATAAGAAAAGTGTATTATCTTTCGATTCAAAAGAAAATGGAATCAACATCCAAAGTGAATGTATTTTAAATAGTGTTAACAGTGATATTGCAGCTTCAATAAAAGAACACTTTAAAATTAATTTGTCAGCTTATGGTGTTGAGATAGAAAACAAAGTAATTGAGATTAACATATGAATGAAAAAACATTTTATAAATACTTTATTGTATGTGTATATATCAGCGCATTTATTTTACTTGTATATAGTTTATATAAACAAAGTACTTTTGGTATATTCGTAAGTATTGGTATAGGCTTTATAATTTTGGGATATGTCCATAGTGAGTCTTTTAGAAAGGCTCTTAATAAGTTTTTTTAGTTTTATTAAATAAATATTTACTTTTTTAATACACATTGCAATAGTTCAACTATATCTTTCAAAAATGGCAGATGTTCTCCAAATAACATTAAAAGAGTATACACGATTATAAATATTGTATAAGATATTGATATTCTTTTTTCTTTAACTACGTATATTTTAAGCTTATTATATCTATACCAAAATACACCCATAACTATTAACAAATAAGCATTGAAACCAAAATAGGTAAAGTATGTACTTGGATTAACAAGCTTTAAATTAGGTATATTTACTAAAAATAATATGACCTTTGAAATTGAAAAGAGAAGTACATAATATAATGGTAAAATATTTAATTCTTTGCTTATACCAATTTGATTAATCATAGATACATCTTCTAAAATATTGTTATCATTTTTTACATTATAAATAATTTTTTCATTTTGATCAAACAAATATTTAATCATATAAAGTATGTATATTGAAAAGAGTACATATACTCCCAAATAATATGAACCAAACCATTTAATATCCTTAACACAAACAAAATAATTCTCAACTATTAAATATGCAAATGTCAATAACGCCCAAAGCAGCGCAAAAAACCAATTATTTTTATATATATTTTCTGCATATGGTAGATGGATTTTCATATTTTTCCTTTTTGTAGGGCTTTAGAAAATAGTTCAATAAAACTAGACTTCATCTGACACTACATAACTCTAAGTCTTTATCTGTATATAGGAAAGATTGCGGGGCCTTAAAATTTCTTATGACTGATTGTGCTATGATAGGCTCTTTAAAAATTTTTAGATTTGTAATTTTAATTGCATATCCAATTGATTTACCAGAGTAATATTTATCATATTCATTAGAACTAATACCAGCATATTTAGAGCATCGCTCCCATAGTTTGCTAGGTTCATCCATAATAACATCTTGTATGTTAAATGAAGCTACTATACGCATTGTTGGAGCTGAGGCATAAATATATACTTTGTTCACTTCTTTTTTAAATATTTTTTTTCTAAATTCAAACTTTTTACTACCGTCCAATATATGTTTAACGTATTTCGGTTTAATTGAGATGATGACATTCATATATTAGTATTCATCCCTATAGTTGAAATATTGGTAATTGTCATGTTTTAAAATTTTTCTAAAAGATGTATCATCTATCTCAGTAATAGCTTGCCAATTCTTATATTGTGTATTTGATAATAGCCACTCTCTTGTAAGTGGAGTATTAAAATGACTAATAATTCTAAATAAAACTATGAGTGTGTCTTTTTTAGAATACTCTTTAATCTGCTCATAGTTGTAAACAGACCTTTTTATTGAATATTCCAAGACTTTATTAAAATCATTAGCTTTAGCATTTTTTATATGTTCTACAATACCGAGTGTAGTGATAGCTTTACGATCTTCTGAACGATAAAATAATACGATATCTCCTGAAGACATTTTAGTATACTTAGAATGAGATAGGTATATTTTTTTGATTGTATTTCCAGCTTGTAGATTATTATAAAAAAACTGTTGTTGTTTTTCGATTTCTGGGAAAAGAATTCTATGAAAAGATGGTTGAATTGGTATAAAATGTTTCTTTGTTCTATGAGCATCAAAATATGGAAAAAACTTTTTATGATATTCAAAGCTATCAAGCTGACGGTTATATGGTGCTGAAGAAGGTATCTCTTTTACATATACTATATCTCTTTGTTTTGTACATAATTCAAATTCTTTAAATCCAAAGTCTTCAATAAGATTAATAAGATATTCTTGCTTATTCTTTTTAGTTGTTAAGTAAATATTTTTATAATCATTTTTAAGTGCAAAACTAAATATTTTTTTTAAAAAAAGCTCTCCTATCTTTTTACCTTGCTCTTGTTCGGAAACTTTTAATGTTGATATCTTAAGTGTTTTACCTTCTAATATCTCTCCGTTATGTGTAATAACAGGATTCATCTCATCTTTATAAATAATTAATCCACCCAAAGAGTTATCATGCCCATTATATATCCAACAATCTCTTGCCTCTTGACTTATCCTTTTAAACCATATGCTGAACTCAGGATAGTCAAGCTTTAAAGAATCGAAGAATGGTTCATTAATATTTAGATTATATACTTTGTTATTTATAATATTAGGATATCGGTGATCTTCAATAGTATGCAAGAGTTCCAAAGCATGTAGGGCTTGCTTTAAAAAAAGGACTCTTGTATCCAATCCTAAATACTTTGCTTTTTTATGTATCCCAACATCTTCAGTAATTAATATACCGACCGTTTCTTTAACTAATGCGAATAAAATAATATTGTCTACTTCATCGTTCCTAGTTGATGAATTTAATCCTAAATCATTTAACTCTGTTTGCGTAGGGATTGGTGGATATTCAAGAGCTTGATATCTTTTAACTTTTGAAAGGCTAATACTTTTCCTAACAGGATCTTTGTCTTGCAGTATATCTTCAATAGAATATGGATGTACAACTATCTGATGTTTATACAGAGAACATAATCTTAGGAATTTTGAATAGCTTTCATCCATGACTTTATTATCTTCAAAGTGAATGAAGATATTTGTGTCAATTAATATCCTCATTTTTGTTTTTCCTTGATAAGTGTGTGGCTATCTTTTTTAACAGATAAAACATCTCGTTTACCCTGTTTATTGTGTGTAATTTCTTTTAGTGGTTTTGTATTAACACCATCATTTTTGAAAGTATTTAAATCATCTTTAATGGAGAGTAAAGTATCTGAACCTGCATTAACTAAATTCTTCACAATATGGAGCTCATTGTTTATAGATACTATCGATTTATTGTTATCTAAGGCAATATGTTCTAACCCCTTAATCTTGGTCAGTTCAATTGATTCTGAATGAGCATTATAATAGTTAAAACCATATGTAACGATAATACTTGACAATAATCCAATTGCGGTTAAGAATATGAATGCTTTACTCTTTATAAATTGAGTCGCTTTAACTTGCTCAAACTTACTAAAAATGGTGAAGTCATGGAATAATTTCCTTGTAGTTTCTCCATTATCCGTCTCTAGAATTTCTTTCTTATATTGATACGCAAGATAGCGGTCATTATTTTGTACTTCCATATACCGCTTCCATTGTTCTGCATCCTCAAGGGTTCTTGTCTTTGGTCTTTCAGTATGAGTTGAAAATATAGGAGTAAGATCTATATCTGCTATTAAGAACATATTGATTCTATTAAATATACTCTTAGATTGATGTATCTTCGTCTTCAATGTAGTACACAGTTTCCGAAATTGATTTATATTAATTTCAATGTTGATATGATCCTCATTGATACCAGTTAAAGCAGAAACTTGCCTCTCACTCCTTTTAAATATTTTACCATCAGAAATATTTTTCAATCTAAATCTAAAATAAGTGAGTTTTTCTTTTGTATCGCCTAAGATATTAAAAGTTAATAATGTACCATTTTGGTAATTAGGTTCATGTTCTATTTCTGATAAACAAAAACTAAAGACATCTCCATTCTCACGAGTATAAAATTTACAATTTGGGGCAGTGCTTAATCTCTCATCTGCATAAACTTCCTCGTTAAAAATGATAGATCTAATTGATTCGTCTGTTTGTATTATCTTTGTTAAATTAATAACATTTTCTTCTTTAATCTGAAAAGGCACATAAAAGTATACTGTATCATTTTGCACTGCTTTTGATAACATTAAACCAAAGTCTATAGCATCATGCCCTTTTCCAAAAATCCAGCAATTTATATGTAAATCCATATTTATATCTGTATTTTCAGACCATATAGCGAAGGAAGAATTTGTCAAAAGAGCTCCTAGAAAAGTGATATAAGATAATATCAATATTTTAATTAATGTCCTATTTAATATGATGTTTGTTTCGGTTATAATTAATGGGCGCAATGAAATCAGAACTCATAGGAGGAAGAATGTTTCTCGTAAATTTTAAGATTGCATCACATTCTAGTGTCTCACAACCTGTAATTTTTGGAACAAGAAAGGCATTAGTATAATTATTTGTGTAGAGAGTGTTGCAGAGCATGAAATCATCTTACAATAGCAAGTCATTAAACCTTAGACTATATCTTCAAAACTTATTATATCTTCTGAAGTTCTATAAGTTGGTAAACCATCTTTAAGTGGATTTCTATTATCAAGATGACGCCTTGCCCATTCTAACCATTTCATAGTCTCTAATGGTATCTCTTCATTATTTACTTTAGCTTTCTCTTCTACTGCTGATATGTAGTTTTGAAGCTGCAT
This sequence comes from Sulfurimonas sp., assembly GCF_041583195.1. Classification (NCBI taxonomy): domain Bacteria; kingdom Pseudomonadati; phylum Campylobacterota; class Epsilonproteobacteria; order Campylobacterales; family Sulfurimonadaceae; genus Sulfurimonas; species Sulfurimonas sp. Next base: position 65,105 of record NZ_JBFHGL010000006.1, on the reverse strand, counting down.
AGTAAAATGCCAATCTTTGACTTGCTGTTCTAGTTCTTTAACCTTCTCCTGTTCAAGGATTTCACATTTCTCTTTATACACTCTTTCTAGCCTAGCTTTTTCTTGGTCTTTCTCTTCTTGTTCCCGTAAGAGTCTATTTTCTTTTTTTACAGCTGCATACTTAAAAATAGCCTCTATAAAACTTGGTAATAGTTCCTCTAGTGTATAGAGTTTTCCAGCTGACCATGTTTGCCTCATATTTCCAACATAGCTTTTAATCATTAAAGATACTTTTCCACTTGGAGTATATTCTCGAATAGTCTGGTCCCAATATCCATTATTTACAATGGTTGTTTTTGTAATATTTGATTTTTCTTCTACTGCTATTTGTATCTCTTCACCATCAACCTGAACATATGTACCATATCTATTGAAAACATCTACGGTATATCCTTCTTTCTCAAACCATTTTATTAATGCATCTAGTACTCTGAGTACATGTATAGATTGTTTTTGAGATATCCTCATATCAAAACCACCATTTCCTGAATGCAGCATTCCATACTCATCTGGTTTTCTAGACTTTAGTTGGTCTCGAGTTTTAGCGATTATTAGATGTGGTCTTGAAAGTGTTTTTTTGACAGTGATTTCATACTTTTTAGAAAGAGGTTCTATTGAACTTTTTACTTTTATAGCTAATTTATTTGTAATATTTTTCAAGTCTCTATTATTCTGAACAACCAACAAAGTTAAAGTATTATATTTTGGAAGTATAGGAGTCTTTATATTATGACCAAAAGCTATCCTTTGCCAATGCCCTTGTTTAGGTAAAGGTATTAAAAACTTATTACACAACTTCCTTAGTTCAGTAGCTGATACATTGTGTTTAGGAGCAAGCTTAGTAAATGGTTCACTCCACACTTGTTTATAGAGTTGCTCTCTGTTAATAAACTTAATCATCATATATCCAATAATAAAAATTAATACTCAGTATATGCTATAAAAGAAAACACTATTGCTCTTAACAGTACTTCAATAAAATTTAGATATTATCCATACGAATATTAATATAATGGAACAACTATTTAATGAGCGAAGAAGCAAAGAAACTATTAGAACAACAACTATGGAATATAGCAAACACACTTAGAGGTAAGATGGATGCTGATGAGTTTAGAGATTACATATTAGGTTTTATTTTTTACAAGTACTTATCAGAGAAGATGGAAGATTATGCAAACGAGATACTTGTAGAAGACAACATCACTTACTTTGACATCATAGGCTCAGATGATGAAGAGGACTACATAGAGGCTATCAAAGAAGAGGCTATAGAAAAGCTAGGTTACTTCCTAAGACCTGAAGAGCTATTCTCCGAGGTTGCTAAAAGGGGTAATGGTTTAGAAAACAACTTTATCTTAGAAGACCTTACATCTATCCTTAGAAACATAGAACAAACAACTATGGGAACAGAGTCTGAAGATGACTTTGTACACCTTTTTGAAGACCTTGACTTAGCTTCAACTAAACTAGGTAAATCTGTAGAACAAAGAAACAAGCTTATAGTTCAGGTTCTTACACACCTAGATAAAATCAACTTTGAACTTAAAAACCACGACAGAGATGTTCTAGGTGATGCCTATGAGTATCTTATAGCTCAGTTCGCCGCAGGTGCAGGTAAAAAAGCAGGAGAGTTCTATACTCCTCAACAGGTATCTAAAGTATTAGCAAAGATAGTAACAAATGGTAAATCAAAACTAAAATCAGTTTATGACCCAACTTGTGGTTCAGGTTCACTTCTTTTACGTGTTGCTAAAGAGGTTGAAGATGTATCTGCTTTTTATGGTCAAGAGCTTAACCGTACTACATACAACTTAGCTAGAATGAATATGATTATGCACGATGTTCACTACAGAAAGTTTGACATCAAACAAGATGACACACTAGAACATCCACAACACTTAGAAGAGAGATTTGAAGCTATAGTTGCTAATCCTCCTTTTAGTGCTAAATGGTCTGCTAATGACTTGTTTTTGAGTGATGATAGATTCTCACAGTACGGTAAACTAGCCCCATCTAGTAAAGCCGATTTTGCTTTTGTACAACACATGATACACCATTTAGATGAGAATGGTACTATGGCTATTGTCCTACCTCACGGGGTACTGTTTAGAGGTTCAGCAGAAGGTCACATAAGAAAGTACCTTATAGAAGATAGAAACTTCCTTGATGCTGTCATAGGTCTACCTGCAAATATCTTCTATGGTACAGGTATTCCTACTTGTATCTTGGTATTTAAAAAATGTAGAGAAGATAGTGATAATATACTTTTCATAGATGCTTCAAACGATTACAAGAAAGTAAAGACTCAAAACTATCTTACAGAAGAAAATGTAGCTAAGATAGTTAATACTTATGCTTCAAGGACTGAAATAGAGAAATACTCTCACCTAGCTTCAATGGATGAAATCAAAGAAAATGACTACAACCTAAACATCCCTAGATATGTAGATACTTTTGAAGAGGAAGAGCCTATTGATTTAGATGATGTTAGTTTTGAACTAAAAGCTCTTGAAGTTGATATGGCTAATACAGATGAAACCATAGCTAAGTTCTGCGATGAGCTAGGCATAGCTAAACCATTTTAGGGATTTATGATGAGTAATGTACCTAAGTTAAGATTTAAAGAGTTTAGTGAAGAATGGGAAGAAAAGTCACTTAAAGATTTAACTAAAATAAATCAAGGACTTCAAATACAAATATCTGATAGATTTACAGAACAAGTTGAAAATAGCTATTTTTATATAACAAATGAGTTTTTGAAAGAGACTTCAAGTAATAAGTATTTTATTAAAAATCCTCCTGAGTCAGTATTATGTACCGAAAGTGATGTTTTAATGACTAGAACAGGTAACACAGGACAAGTAGTTACAAATGTAAATGGTGCTTTTCATAACAACTTCTTTAAAATAAAGTATTCTGATGACTTAAATAAAGACTTTTTAGTAGAGTTTTTAAGGTTAAGAGATACTCAAAATATGATATTAAGATACGCTGGTACTTCAACAATACCTGATTTAAACCATGGTGACTTTTATAGACTTAAAATAAATCTACCATCAAAACAAGAACAAGAAAAGATAGCTTCATTTCTTACTTCAGTAGATACCAAAATAGAACAGCTAACAAAAAAAGAGGAGCTTTTAAAGCAGTATAAAAAAGGTGTAATGCAACAAATCTTCTCTCAAGAGATTAGGTTCCAAGCTAATGATGGTAGTGAGTTTGAGGATTGGTATGAGAAGAAGTTAGGGGATATACTTATAAGCTCAAGATTAGGTGGAAATTATGCTAACTCTGAAAAAGAAAACTCTACTCCTTTAATTAAAATGGGTAATCTTGATAGAGGTAAAATATTGTTAAATAAGATTGAGTACATCGAACAGAATGAAACCATTGATGATAAAGATTTAATTCAATACGGAGACTTATTCTTTAATACAAGAAATACTCTAGATTTAGTTGGTAAAGTGGCAGCATGGAGAAATGAACTACCAATAGCTTACTATAACTCAAATCTAATGTTGATGAAGTTTGAAAATAACTTCTTTATGAACTATAGGCTTAACTCATTTGATGGTATAAAAGCTTTAAGAAGGATAGCAACTGGAACAACTAGTGTCGCAGCTATCTACACTAAAGATTTATTAAAAGTTACTCTATCAATACCTTCTCTAGAAGAACAAACTAAGATAGCAAACTTCATATCATCTATAGACTCTAAAATAGAGCAAGTGTCAGCACAACTAGACTCAACAAAAGAGTTTAAAAAAGCATTGCTACAGCAGATGTTTGTGTAAAAACTTAAAGGTAAAATATTGAAAATAATAAAAGATATTGAAAATAAAGTAATTACGGCGTTAGATGGAGAAAAAGTTTCTACATTTAGATTATTAATATTTCAATATGCAGATTATTTCATTAAGAATAAAATCAATGGTGCAGTATTTATAAAAAACACTTCTACTCTTTCTAAAGGTTATGAGAAAGAATTTAATAAACATATTAATTTTTATAAATATTGCCAAAAATATCATTTGTATAATTTAACTCCATGTAATATATGTCAGAAAATGATAGATTTATCATATGATACATGGGAGAGAGTTAAGTTTATAAGAAAAAGTAGTCTCCCTTTAAAAATTAATGAAGTTACAATAACTGAGAACCTGCTATTTGAATTGAATAAGTACTTAGAAACTTGTATTACTAGAACAATAGAACTCTTTGAAGCTGTAAGCGAAACAAGGAATGGGAATGATATTGAGTTTTTTGTTCAACAACCAAATGGTCAATATGTTTTTTATCCTATGCAAGCAAAGATTTTATATCCCAGTCTAAAGTATGAAAAAATACCATACACTACAACAGGTTCAACTGTAAGTCAAACTGATAAGTTAATCAATTATGCAAAAAAAACAAATGGAATACCGTTATATTTACTGTACAACTATAGTCCAGTATATGATTCAAAGCTTAATAACTATGGATGTTCTATTGTAGATGCAAACTACATAAAAAAGCATCATTATAAAAAAAATCCAACTTTTAATGATTTCCATGTAAACTCTACAGGTGGTCAAATCGTTGCTAGTCCATGGTATATACTGGTTTGCCCTGAATTTGAAGATGATTCTCTAACAAGAACGATAATAGGTACACCACATACAAAAAGTTACACTAAAAAAGAGCTGTTAGATAATAATGAATGGAAAAAACTCTCATTCAATGAAGCACTTACACTAGATAAAGAACCCTATGGTGATTTTGTAGAGCAAGAAAACTTCTCACCTAAATATAGAATAGTTATAAACAATAAAAATGAAGACAGGTTAGATTAATTATGAGTAGACAAAGTGAAGCAGTATTAGAAGAGAACCTTGTAAAGCAGTTAGCTAGTGGTGGTTATGAGAGAGTATCTATCAATGATGAAGCAGACCTATTAGCTAACCTAAAGAAGCAACTAGAGAAGCATAACAAGACTACTCTAAGCGACACTGAGTTTGACAGAATAATTAACCATCTAAACAAAGGTAATGTCTTTGAAAAAGCTAAGATACTTAGAGATAAGTTTGCTCTTATTAAAGATGATGGAGAGACTTCATATATAGAGTTCTTAGACTCAGAGCACTGGTGTCAAAATCTATTTCAAGTAACGCAACAGGTTACAATAGATGGAAAGTACAAGAACAGATATGATGTAACGCTACTTATTAACGGCTTACCTTTAGTGCAGATAGAGCTAAAAAGAAGAGGCTTAGAGCTAAAAGAAGCCTTCAATCAAATCAACAGATACCAAAGGCACTCTTATGGCTTTAACAGTGCTTTATTTCACTATGTTCAAATCTTTGTTATCTCTAACGGTGTAAATACTAAGTACTACTCAAACAACAAAAAGCAGACATTTAAGCAGACATTCTTTTGGGCAGATAAGGACAATAAGAACATCACAAACCTAGAAGAGTTTACAAGTGTCTTTTTGGAGCGATGTCACATTTCTAAGATGATATGTAAGTACATAGTACTAGCTGAGACTCTAAAGATACTTATGGTTCTTAGACCTTATCAGTACTATGCAGTTGAAGCTATAGTTGATAGGATTAAAAACACCAACAAAAACGGCTATATATGGCATACAACAGGTTCAGGTAAGACTCTTACATCATTTAAAGCCTCTCAGATACTCACTAAACTTCCTGAAGTTGACAAGGTGGTGTTTGTAGTAGATAGAAAAGATTTAGACTATCAGACATCCAAAGAGTTTAACAGCTTCTCAGATGGCTCTGTGGATGGTACTGACAACACTAAGGTACTGGTAAATCAGTTCTTAGGTCAACACAAAGATAAAAAAGGTGTACTAAAAGACTCTGACCTTATCATCACCACTATTCAGAAGCTAAACACTGCTATAAGTAAACCTCATTATCTAAAAGATATGGAAGCTTTAAGAGATAAGAATATAGTCTTTATCTTCGATGAGTGTCACAGGTCACAGTTTGGGGAAACTCACAAGAACATTACAAGCTTCTTTACCAATGCTCAGCTCATAGGTTTTACAGGAACACCTATCTTCCCTGAGAATGCTGTAGGTAACAAGTATGGTAAAAGAACTACGGCAGAGCTGTTTGATGAGATACTCCATAGGTATGTTATTACAGATGCTATTAGCGATGATAATGTTCTAAAATTCTCTGTAGAGTATGTAGGTAGATACAAAGAAAAAGAAGATAGTGCAACTGCAATAGACATAGAAGTTGAAAACATAGACATCAAAGAGCTACTAGAGAGTGATGAGAGAATAGACAAGATAGTTGATTATATCATAGCTAACCACGATAGAAAAACTCATTCTAAAGAGTTTACAGCTATGATGTGTGTGAGCAGTGTAGATGTTCTTACTAAGTACTATGAGTTCTTTAAGCTCAAGAACCATAATCTTAAAATAGCTACTATCTTTAGTTATTCTGCTAATGAGGACGATAAAGATGCTAATGGTATCTATGAACTTGATGAGAGTGACGGTGCACATATAGATGAGTCTCACATCAATAAGCATTCAAGGGATAAGCTTGAAGAGTACATACAAGATTATAATGCTATGTTTGGCTCTAAGTTTACAACACGTGACTCTCAGAGCTTCTACAACTACTACAATGACATCTCTAAGAAGGTAAAAAACAGAGATATAGATATACTGCTAGTAGTCAATATGTTCCTCACAGGATTTGACTCTCCTAGCCTTAATACTCTTTATGTAGATAAGAACTTGAAGTATCACGGGCTTATACAAGCTTATAGTAGAACAAACAGAATATTAGGTGAGAAGAAGTCTCAGGGTAACATCGTTTGCTTTAGAAACCTAAAGAAGAACACAGATGACGCTATAGCACTGTTCTCAAACAAAGAAGCTAAAGACATAATCCTAATGCAACCTTATGATGAGTATGTAAGTAGGTTTAATGAAGATGTTAAAAAGTTAAAAGCTATAGCTCCAACAGTTTCAAGTGTGGATGAGCTTGTAGATGAGAATGCAGAGCTAGAGTTTGTTCAAGCCTTTAGAGCTTTAATGAGAACAAAGAACATCTTAGATGGCTTTAGTAACTTCAAGTGGTCTGATTTGGATATGTCTGAGCAGGAATATGAAGACTATAAGTCTAAGTATCTTGATTTATATGACAAGATGAAAGGTCAAGGAGCAGGTGAAGGTGATAAGGTCTCTATTCTAGAAGATGTAGACTTTGAGCTAGAGCTAATACACAAAGATGAGATTAATGTAGCTTACATCTTGAAACTCTTAGCAAAATACACAGAAGCAGGTAGCCCTGAAGAGAAGAAAAAACAAAGAGAGAACATCACAAACATCCTTAACTCTAATCCACAGCTTAGAAGTAAACGTGAGTTGATTGAACAGTTTATAGATACTTCACTGCAAGGTATCAACCCTGATGACATTGAAGATGAATACGATAAGTTTGTTGAAGTTGAGAAAGAGAAGGCTATAAGTGCACTAGTGGAGAAAGAGAAGCTACACAGAGCAGAACTCACTAATGTTATAGACACTTATCTTTATGATGGTAGAAAACCGCTCAATGACGATATAGCTAAAACTCTACAAGTTAAACCAAAGCTCTTAGAGAGGAAGAAAGTGATACCTAGAATCCTTGATGAGATAGTTGGATTTGTAGAGAAGTTTTATGATACGTAAAAGAAGTTTTAACAAAATAACACTTCTGATATTTGATAAGAAGTTAGAGTTTGAAGAAATGATTGATATTTTGAAAAAACTTGAAGATGAGATAAATTATTTACAATAACTCCTTAGAGATTGAGGAAATTCACTTATTATACTTTTTGAATACTTTGTGTAACACAGAAAAATTGTAGCACTATTATATGTTCAAAGAATAAGAGATTTAGAAACTTAACGTAGGATCTCACCAATAGCTTGCTGTTCGGTGCTAAGATTTGTTAAAAATTTCATAATATATCTTTGCCATCAATTAAAACATGTGACAATATTGGCATCCTAAAATATCTACTTGAAATAAAGTATAAAATTGGCATTTCTTTATTTTCTAAATTTATTAAATGCTCACTATCTTTTAATTTGTTTATGATACTGCCCATTTCAGAAATATTTTCATATATTTTCATTGGAGCAAATACATGACCACTTTCAATTGATGCACTAGTCTTATAAACATAATTTTCAAGTTCACTATCTGCAAACCAGATTTGTAAGGTTGTTTCTTTATAAATATCTTGAGAAACTTTATACAAATATTTATAGTTTTCAATCAATCCCAATTTAACACACCAAAAAGCAAGTGTTGGAATAAGTGTAGATGTCTTTATATAATCTTTTAAGTCTTTTTTATCTCCTAAGTTACACTCAACTAAGTCATCAAAACTATTTGTATCAATAGGGAAATAGTTGCCTTGATAGTATGCAAATTCTATATGAGATATTATGTTATAAACCCACTCATTAATAAATTCAATTTCATTCCAGAATTCTAAAAAATGCAAAGCTAAAGATATATCAATAATATGTTCATCATAAACTGGATTATATAAACCTTTATGATTTTTGATCATTAGTTTTAAATGTTTATTTATTTCTTCATATTTTGTATAATCAAAATTATCTTCATCTGTATATGCTGATAAATAATATAAGTTCCCATACAATGCAAAAATGCCTAATTGTTCAAATAGGATTAAACTCTCTTGTAAAAAATCATGCCCTCTAAACGATAATCCATTTTCAACTTCAATTAATGGATAGATTTTTTTACAATAATTTTCTATTGTTTGAAAATTTTTTTCATAAACCTTATGTAATATTTTCTTTAAATTTCTTTTTGTCATAAAATTATTGCTATTTAGGAATTCATATATATTTAGAAGCGTCCTCTCTGTAGCTAATAACCCGTGCTTTAAATTATTTTCACTTTGAGACCAATAGACAACAATATTTAAAGATAAATATATTAATCTCAATGCTTTTAATATCTTTTTATCAGACTTTTTTTCTAACTCATTTTTAAATAATATTTCATTTAAAAATTGATAATAATCTCTTAAATCATAGTCAGTATCTCCGATTAATGCTAATGCTTTTCTAAATAGACTTCTTTGTTCTTTTGGAATGATAAATTCATTAAAAATATACTCCTCTATAAGAAGAGCAAGTTTATCTCCTCCCCAAAATTCAAATTTAAGCTTATCTTTTGAATTATTGGTTGTATATTGACCCCATTCCAATTGAATAGTTTGTTCCATATCACCACTAGTAGCTAGAATGATTTTAATAGGTAGATTTTTGTATTTTTCTTCTAAATGTGTATGAATGTAAACATTTAATATACTATCTAAAGATGGTTTAACAGCTTGATCTCCTGTGTTCCAGTCACCTCTAGCAATATTCCCTTGTTTAATAGTAAATATATATACTTCATCATTACTAACTGATACAACATCTACCCCAAATTGGTTAACACCAATTTTTGGTTTACTAATAACTTCATGTCCCATAGCTAATAATAATTCAGGTATTAAACTATCAAGTTCTTTTGATTCTTTCAATAAGCTCAAATACTCTTTTATAATTAATTTCATCTATTGACCTTTTTTAACCATTCTAAAACTGAATCGTTCTAGTTCATGGTCAACAGGGTGGGTTCTAGTCGCGTTTGGCATTGTTACTGAATGACTAAAACTTTGAAGGTACATTACATCACTAAATTTTCCGTCAATTTCAGAGAAAGAACCTTTCCCATACCGAATAAGAATTTTAGAAAACAATGAGGATAAAAAAGAATCTTCTCCTGATTTGTCCATTGCTTTTTGCATGGCTATACTATTAGTTCTTGAAATTATTCTATTTTGTTGAGATGGTGGTGTTAATTCTTTTAATATTGGCAAATTTTTAATTTGTTTATTTCTTTTCTCTAACTCTTCAATGACAATGTCTTTGGCTTGCATTTCATTTTTATTGAGTTTTGAATCTTCTAGTGTTTTGAAATACTCCAATGTATCATAAGAATAGTCTTTTCCAATATGATTTACCAAAACCTCAAAAATTATATTTTTTATATCATCTGAAAGATTCTCTACCGATAACATTGAAAATATTAGAGTATTCATAGTTTTAAATTCATAAAAATAACCAAGTGTTTTTCGACAAACATATAAATAATCGTCTTTATTCCATGTTTGCATTATATCAGCATTGAGTTTTATATCTTTTTGTATTAAATCTACTAAAACTTTATGCAGTTTAGCACTTTCATACACTAAAGATTCTGTAACAAACTTACTAAATAATTTATGTTCATTAAATTCATGTTTAAAAGTACTTAATGTATTTTTTGAAGAAATTGAAGATAGGTTTCCTTTTTCTACCCATTTGTACAAAAAGTCTCTTATAAAATCATAATCATCAAGTTTTAAAAATTCTTTCAATACAGATTCAATATTAAAAATAACATGTTGTTTGTCTATATCCACATCAATGATTGAGTTAAATAGTTCTCTAAACCATTCTTTAGTAATGTGCTTTTTGCTGGCATACATTAAAATTTGAGACAAATTAAATTTAATCTCTATATCGTTATTATCAATATATAAAAGTAATATTTCTGAAAAATATTCACAACCTTTTTCAATTAAATCATAAGAACTATATAATAATGCTCTATCTATTTCAGCATTTGATAGTTTTGCTTTTTCTTTGAAAAGTTCAAAAATTTCTTTTAACTCATCATCAGAAAAGTCGAATAAGTGAATATAAGAAATGGCACATTGTTGTTGAATGATATTGTTAGATTTCAAATAATCTATAATTGTCTTATATTGAGATTCATCATTTGAATTATGTAGTTCAATTAATATAGCTGCAATATGCGGAATAATAAAAGCATTTTCAATAATAACTAATTTTTCAAGCAGTTTTTTAGCTAAAGTCTGATTATTTGACACTAATGATTTTGTTATTTGAAAATGTATAGATGTTCCATTTTCCTTGAAATGAAGTAATTTATAAAATTGTAATATTGTATCAAGGTTCACTTTTGTGTATGGAATAAAATCTATTAAAAGATTGCTTAAATTCCAACTATTAGCATCATTTTCTAATGCTTGGTGAGCTAAATCAAAATAGTCATATTTATCTTTTTCACAATTTCTTTCTATGATAGGAGTATACATATCTTTATCATAATACTGTAAAGCATCGAACAGTTCTATTGAATGATTTTGTAAAATTTTTTCTATATCTTTCTCATCATACTGTTTCATTATAGTTTATGTATTCCTTGCTAAATTGTATTTTAACGTTTGAGTTGAGAAATATTCGAGCCGTAGGGTCAAATATTTCTCTACAATGATTTGTTATAGCTTCACAACAAATCTACAATCAGGTTCTCTACCAATTTGTTGGTTGGTTTCAATACTTTCTAAAATAAATCCAAGTTTAGTTGGAGTATACATTTCTAAAATAATATTATCATCAAGATTTAAAGCTTGTTTTGCAATTTGTTGTACTTTAGGGCTAGAACCCAGTTTTGTATTAAAAGTTTTTTTATCATGTTTAGTTCCATCGTCATTCCATGCAACTTGTTGGGTTTTTGTATTTATATGTTTGTCTTTTGCAATGTGAACATGTAGTTTTTGTGTATGATCAGTAGGTTTGTCAATTCTCATTTGATAACCTTTTTTACCTGAATTTATCCAACGACCTTCTAATAGAAGTAATGAGTCATCCAATAAACTTTCTGGAATATCAACAATTAAATAATCTACATCTGTTTCTTCTAAAAAATCTTTAAAGCCTTGCATATTACTCCTTTGCTATAACTATTTAATCAAATATATTATATACACACTAACTTAAAACAACAAAAATAACTTACATATTAAATGTGTGTTAATTATTAAAAACAGTCAATATATGATAATAATAAGAGAATTAGTAAAGAATATGCAATTTTCTTAAACATATTGTGCGTGTTAAGTCCCATATATAAAAACACACCATAAATATTTGTTAATTGCCTAAAAAACTACATAACATACAAAATGTTGCTTAAGCGAAAAGAATTGATTGAGATGTTACAGTGGATGATTAGAGGTTAGTTCAAGAACCTGTTCATTTTGGAGAGTAAAAAATAACTGTTCAAATATTCAACTATTAATGGAGCAAGCTATATAACATTAGTTTTTGCTCCAAAAGTAAGAGATTGTTGAATTATAGAGTATCTGGTTTATAGGGAACATTCCAATTATATTCTGTAATCCAATTTAGTTACATAACACCACCTTTTTTTTCTAAATAATGTTAAAATTATTATAATTTAAATGTTGAAAAATAATTTACTTGTTAGGGAAGAGTATGCCAGCACCAACTATAGTAGATCAAACTGTCACTACAGAATGTGGTCAGTTATTTAAAACAATTTCTAAACATAGAAATGGTCTTATTGGTAATATATCACGATGGACTATTGCGATTTCAGATGAGTATAATTGTTTTAAAAATGCGTTAGCTTATACAGGGAAAAGAGTAAATCAGTATGATAGTTTAGAATTATGCTGGGGTATACATACTAGTTATGGTTCTTTATCTAAATTAGGTGAAAATAATAACTCTACAAACATTAAATTTGCAAAATTTACAAAACATTCAAACAATAGAGAATGGCATGGGTATCCAGCGGATTATCAATATAATCCCCAAGATGTACCAGAAACATCATTTTTAAAAAAACTAAAGGAAGAAAACTATCTTACTAAAGCAAAGCTTAACAAAATAATACAAGGTAAATCATGCAATCTTTGAAAATTAGAATTGAAGGTGACTATTGGGATTCGTACATTTATATGGGAAGATTATATCTGTGGACATTTGATAATGATTTATTAATAGTAAACTGGGATGATTTAGTTTTATCTAAATTTGATATATATTCGGAAGAGTTTATAAGCGATATATTTAGGCAAAGTCATGCATTTCATAATGAATTTATTTTAAAAATTATGAAGATTAATAGTGTACACAACATTATTTCTAATTTGATGGATAATTATGCAAATAAAGAATTAACCATTAGTATAAACGAACTTAACGAATACTTGTATTCTAAGCAAAAAAGCCCATTTAAATATTTAACTATAGATATGGATATATTTAATAAAAAGATTTATGCAGCAACAGAAGAAGGCTTGTTTAGTTCAACTGCGCATAGAAGTTTAAATGAAAAGTATCTAGTGTCTTCTCGTCCTCAAAAGTTATGGGATAATAAACTTTTTTCAATTAATGCAAGTGGTTTTGGGCAAATATCCTTATCAGGTGGTCAAACAGGGTTATATGAATATAATAATAATATTGATAATATAGTTCCTAATAGTTCAATAGTTGAAAATAACATAATACAAGTATCAAACAAGCATTCTACTTTTTCAAACTATTCTTTTATAAGTTTATATAACAGTTCAACAGTAGAAAGTGCTGAACTTGAACTTTATAGATGGAGTGAAAGGAATAATTTTAATAATGCTAAAAAGTACTTTAGAGAGTACTATAAAAAGTTTACAGAGGAAGAGATATTTGGTCAAAGTAGTACTAATGGATTGTCATGGGGGCTTCAGGACAAAATATATCGTGCAACTTCTAACGGAGGTTTAGAAATTGTTTCATTTGATAATAATAATGAAGATGAGTCTTATTTCTCAAATGTTAAACAAGTCCACTTGCAAGAGTGGAAAGGTAAAGTTGTTGGTGGTGGTGTTTCCCACTTTGGTACCATAATTGAATGTGAGAATGCATTGGTTGTACATCATGATAATAATACATTCACTAATATATCTGGCGCTATTACTAAATGGAGAACATTTCCACGCGCTAAAAATTATTTTAATCAACTACATGTTATTCATGATAATTGTTTGGAAGTACATGCTTTTTATGATGATTGCTTAAATAGAGTTGGCAGTCAAGAATATAAAATTAAATATATAGATAAATACCTTAAATGATTTTCTTTTTTTGGAAAAGATTGATGATTTTTATGAAAAATATTTAAGATAAACTTGCTTTCTCATGTTATGTTACACAAAGAGTAGTTTGTTGAACATTAATATAGACTATTACACTCAACCTCATGATCTTTTAACTTATCACCTCTAGTTTTAAGTCCAATTATATTCTCATAGTAAAAGCAGCGCTCATAGTTTTTCTCTTTATTAAAGATCATCTTCCAAAAGGCTTTAGGTACTGCTACTTTATTTCTACCTATAGTTTTAGGACTGTTAGAATAGATAACACTGTTTAATACACTTACTTTACCAAGTTTAGTTGCTACTAATCTCTCAAGCTTTTCAGCTTTAATCCATGTGTATCTATTTATGTTTTTATATTGTGGAATTACATTAGCCATACTGTAGGTACTTTTAAGAGATTTTTCACTCCAATCAAAAGAAGCATCATTTGCTAAGTGTCCGCGATCCATCTTATATTGGTTTCTTGTGTAGTCACTGTGTTTAGTGCGATAATTTCTAGGTAGCTTTAGTTCATCATAAAATCTAGGTCGCTCTTTGATATTGCCTTTATTTACTTTAGAACCATCTAACACATAGTAAACATAGTTTGCACCTTTTGCTTTATAGTTGTAGCAAATTTCATAATACGTTTTATCTATAATCTGATCACACTGTTTTTTATTGAAAAACTTCTTTATAAACAGTTTTTCTTCTATAGGTATTTGTGCAAATGCTATTGAGATTAAAAGTGGTAGTAGTATTGATAGTTTTTTCATATGTTCCTCTTAGTTTTTTTATTTATTGAACCATTGATGCAGTTAGCTACTTTCCAAAAAATCTAAATATCAAAGATAAGGTAATACTGATAACTATCATGGTAGTTATTGGAAAATAAAAGCTGGTGTTTTCATTTTTATATTTTATATCACCGGGTAAATTACCAATCCAACTAAATGCTCCTGGAATAAATTGCCATATAAGGCCTATAATGAGTAATGCTAATCCTGAGTATATTAGTATTTTATCCATCCTCTTTAACACTTGCTAAGTTTTTTTCTAATTTCTAAATATTTATCAGTAGAGATGGCTTTCTTATCTACATCTGGCATAGAATCCAATTGCAGTTTAAATATATACATAAAAACTACAATAATTGATAAAAATATAATACCAGGATTATTTAGCTGGTCTAACAGTTCTAGTAACATTTTATAAACCTTCGTATTTTTTTGATCTAAAACTAAACCTTCAACATCTTCTTTCTGAGGTTGTAAACATAGATCTTCAACTTAATCAATAAAAGCTTCATTACTTTATTCCATTTTTGTTGAGTTTGTTTCTAGTCCATTTGAGTACATCACTTATTCCATCTTGGTAGTCACCTTCATTTAATGATTTTATATACTCAATTTGTTTAATGATCATGTCTTCAAATTCTACTTTAAGAGCTCTATCTTTTTCATAAAAATAATAAATTAGATCAAGTATATACTCATAGGAAACAATCTTACCTTTTCTATATCTGTCAGATATATCTAAATGCTTATTGTATTTATGTTTTGTAAGCTCTGATAAACAATCTTCACTAAGTTCTTCTAATAGTTTTTTAGTATCCATGATAGAACTTTATTATAAAAAATTTTCTCATATTCAAAATATGTCAAATTGACATTAAAATAATATATTTTGTATTTTGTATTACATCATAAGTAGATTAAAGTTGTAGTATTTTTTCTTCTATAGTTAAAAACAGGCTTTACAAAGCACCTAAAACAGGGATAGTGCATCTAATTAATACTTTTAAAATTATAATTTTTTTTTAATTTTATATCCTATAATAGGGAATCATTTTTTTATAAGTCATTTATCTATGAACTAATTATGCATCTAATTAATACTTTTTTGACATCTAATTAATACTTTTTATAAATATTTTAAAATGATTTATTTTTTTGTATTACTGTTTTGGTTGTTAATGTTAAGCAAATTATTCAATTATTTAATGTCATTGAACAGTGATGACATGGATAAAATAAATTATCAGATATTTTGTGAGAGTTTCGTTCTCTTTAGCTTGTTAAAGTCTTTACTAAAATAGTGACTAAATCATTTTTAAAACAAGTAATAAATTTGTCAAGCTTGAAACATACAAGAAACAACTTACCAGATGTCAAACTTACTTATGCAAACCGCATACTATAAAATTAAAAAATCTTCTTCTCGTTTTATCGTAAAACTTGAGCAAAACGTGTGCTTATAAAAACCAATTAAATGGTCTGAAAAAATAAACTACAGATGACATATTAATGTCACTATTTTTTTGCATTATTTAACTATACACCTATTTGAATCAACTAACCAAATAGTTAAAATTCTTTCAGTGTCTCACAGAAAAATAAAACAACCTTATGAGGTAGGTCAGCACCTGTTGATGTGTTGTTAAAGACCCGGTAAAAGGAAAATGAAAACAACTACGTAATAATAATTGAGGTAAGTCAAAAATTATTTTTCATTTTTCGCATTTTTTTATACTCGCAAAACAAGAACCCAAATATTTAGTAATGATATTCACTACTTTATATTTCGGAAATAAATCCGGAAGGCATTTAAAAAATGCTGCATTATCTGTATAGCCCAATTGCTTTTATTCAGACAAGGTAACCGTGATGTGGTTAAGTCAAAGTTCAACAAGTTTTATATAAATAAAAAATGTAAGTTATATTGTCCCTAGTTTTTATATTGATTGTCAAATTTACAGTAAAAAAGCGCAGCTTTTTCTCTTGAAAAACTCGGGATTTTGAGTTCGCGGCTCACGCGAAATCAAAATCATTATTCGGTTGATTTCGGATTTTTGAAGCGTGTGAACACGCGAAAATGCCGAAATAAACGCGAGTGTAGGTTTTCCTACCCTCGGTCAAGTTCCCGCTTTGCTTTAACTTGACCGATGGCTACTCTAACCATAATATAGTAGCTTAAAAGATTTAGCTTTCTTTATCCTGTTACAGTAATGTGTTACAGTTGTTTCGAGTAAAATTTATCAAACTCAGAGAACTTCCACAATCGCAACTATTCTTAATATTAAACTTGTCAATAGACTTATACAATTTAATAATTAAAATAGAAGGAGTAAATATGCATAAATTTTTTGAAGATTTTTTTTATGGAATTAAAATATCTTTTTACACAGCTATAGCAATTGGTATTTTACAATTAATATATCAACACTACATTAGCTAACTAGATAATTTGTAAGGTTTTATACAATGTTCCTTGCAGAACCTATGTATATACATCTTATTGAATATTGGCTTTTTCTTGCTATTTCTGTATGAATTAGCCACTTTGTATGTGCTCAAATATTTTGCCACTTCTCTGTAACTCATTCCTTCTTTTAGCTTAGCTATCAATTCATCTTTTAAGTTGTATAGTGTGGCGTATCGACTATCATTTTTTAGTTTTTTTTGATGTTTTATCTCTTTTTCTTTCGTAAGATTGGTTTTAGTTTTTGGTGTATATATTGAATTTATAAATGCTGTTAATTTATCAGTTGCGCCATATCTTATAAACAAATCATAGCTATTTACAAGCTTTAAAATCTCTTCCTGAGCTTCACTTTCAGTCATTTTTTGAAGCTTAGAATTTAACTTTTTTATGCTCTTTTTGATCTCCATTTAACTCGCCTTTAGGTAGTGCTTTGTGATATCTGCACGCTTATGACCTAGTTCAAAACTAACTTTTTGAAGTGCTGATCTATATGGCATTTCACGCTGATATTCTGCCATTTTTCTTTGAGCATAGTTGTAACGTAAACCATGTGTTCCATTCCATTTTTCATTGTTTAAACTAACTGCATTTTTCAATTCATTATAATAATTTCGGTACTCTATATTGTATGAGCCATACTTATTTATATGCTTTTCAATCTCTTTATATAACTTTGGCTCGACCCTCACATCTCTTGTAAAACCGCCTTTACCCTGAACGTGTATAGTATTTTTTCCAAGCATATTGTTGGACTTTATCCGTGTTGCTTCATGAACTCTCAAACCATTTTGAACTTGCAATTGTGCAGCTATTTTTAAGTCACCTTCAACAGAAGAAACTATTGAATTAGGATTAGTATATGCCTTATTAACATGCTTAGAACTAACAGCATGTTTATCTATTTCCACTCTTAGTTCTTTCAATTTATCTATACTATAAAGATTATTATGTGCATCTATTTTTTTTGGCATTTTGTCAAGGTTGATTTGTACTTTTTGAAGCAAAGAAATATATGATGAAAGCGAATCCCTTAGTATTCCGTCTTCGATTTTATCTGTGATAAATGTTGAAACAACTTGATTATTTATCTGTTGCATATCTTTTATACCATACACGGTTTTTGCATAAGTAAGAAGCTCTTTTGAGATTCGGATGAACTCTTGTTTTGAGCGAAGTGAATGAATCTTATAAGACATTTTATGTCCAGACATTGCAGAAATACCACTGTTTTCTCTTGAATCTTTTTTAGACACCCCTATTCCATCTGATACCTTCCATAGTTGATTAGCCTGATTGTTTATGCTGCCTTTCATCTATATCCTTAGTGAACAAAACTACATTCGTGGAGTATTTTATTTAGTTTTGAATGAAATATATTGCATTCAAGCAATGATAAAAACAATGTTATTTCCATATTATGTCTGCCTTGATCCGGTATATAAATGTTCTTTGAAAAATATAATTTCAAAGAGTACACCTTATTAGTTTGCGCTATTTTTGCTTCGAATCCATCAAATTTCAGCATTTTGTTTTTTTGGGTTTTTGGAAATTGCTTTGAAATAAAAGATGATAACGCCCCTTTTAAATCAAAGATTGAAAAGCCTTCTAGGATAGCTACATCTAAGTCTTTGCTTTCATTCTTGGGAAACATTACACCCAGATTATTGAATGACTTATATTCTTTCTTACCTTTAACTCTATCATCAAGATGAACATAAAGTTCAAGATAGTCGTTTTCATATATTTTAATCTTCATTAATGTAGCTTCTATAGTTTCTATTTTTCTTTTTAAATAGCATTTTTATTATTTTACAAGCTATCTATATATATGCGTTTTGCACGACCAAAATCTGGATTTATTTTAATAGTTCCTTCATCGATCATCTGTCTTATCTTCTGTTCCGATAGCTTAGTTATTTGGGCTGCTTCAGCGACTGTAACGTATTTAACATCATTGGGTGCATTAGTTTGCATGTTTTGAAGGAGATTTATTATATTTTTTAGATTTTCATAAATTTCATTGTATTTATCTTTGTCTATTGTCATATCGTTTTCCATTTCTTCTCCAATCTCTTATATGGTATCATAACATACATACAGGTACTATATGATACTTAAATTATCAAATAATACTATTTTGATACTTAATTTAATATTAATTAGTGTCATATAGTACCTATTAGTATCATATAGTATTTTTTGCTATAATTACTGTATTCATTTTAAACAACAAGGTCAATATATGCCAGAACTAATTTGTAAGCTCCTTCATATCAGTAAAACAACATACTATAGGTATGTGAAAGAAAATTATCCTATAGTAGTTTTTTTGAACTCGCTTGAAAAAGAAGACCTTAATGAGTTAAATGATACTGGTGAGATCAGAAAATTTGAACTTGTTAAAAATTTGTCATACGATGAGTTATTTATAAAACTCGGTACAAACACCAAAAAAGATGATACATTGCTTGAGTATATTCAATATAATTTTAATTTTAATAAAACTTCCTGGAACTTAAAAAACAATTTAGACTTATTCAAAGATATTTATAATGAGCACAAAGATAGTTTTAATACAAATAATGCCAAAGAGGTTCTATTTGAAATTTTAAACCAAAAAGCTATTTCAAAATTTAATATATTTGCTAGTATAGATAAACCAAGAGCTAAAAAGTTAATCACAGAATTAACAAATTCTTATTCAAACGCTGAAGTATATGTACTTGTCACAATTAATATTAATTTGAAAAAATAATTTAGTATTTCAACTAGCCTTAGTTTGCTTAATAATTTGACTACCTGTCATTAATTCAGTGTGTGGAAGTAGCTGGGACTGATGTATACCTTTCCCCATGTAAACTACCTCATAAGTATCTATGCCTAGTGTTTTGATTCTCTCAACTGTTCCTTCATCATATTTTCCATTTATTCTTTTTCCAACATAATTATTTATATCGATCTCAACTATCTCTGAGAGTTGTTCAATTGGCTTTTCTTCGACAACTTCTTTACTCTCTTTAGCTATACGCTTGTTCAGAAAAGTCCTATAGTTCCGCAGTGTCTTTTGATGGTTTTTATGTGTTCTGTCTTTGAGTACTTCTTTTATCTGGTTTCGGTAGTTGGTAAACGAGCTTTTGATATTATTTCCATTTTTAGTGACTTCATAAACATAATCATCAAGGTAAGTCAGATCAAGTTTTTCAGTTATGACCCCTTCATCCTCATCATCTAGAGGAAGTCTCTGTCTTTTGATTTTACTATAATCTAGATCGTTATTATCAACATACGTAAATTGACTTTCTCCACTTACATTAGTAATATCCTTATTTTCGGCATTTTTAGGCTCTTTTTCAATTTCTATCTCTTCCACGTAAATTGACTTTATCAACTTACCTAAGTGAGACTTATTTAAAGTGTAATAAGTTACCCTTGTCATTGTTGTTTTTTTGCTTACAATTTTTAGTTCTTCTAACTTTTTGTATGCTGTTCTAAACTCATATTTTGTGAAACCAAGCTCTTCAGTCCAGCTATCACCTTCTCTGTATAGTTCGTTAGCTGGTGAAGGTTCAATAAACTTATAAAATGGTTTATAGTTATGATTAGACGAATGAAAAATCATTTGTTGAAGCAATATAGTAGCTGTGACACTACCCGTCAGTTTATTAAGTTCTTTTCTGTAAATGATTAGGTTCTTATCTTCCGATAGAACCTTCAATAATATATCATTCATAATATTTTGGTTTGGTCTGGATCTGGATTAAGAATAATTATACAAATGCGCATGAGAGCCAAAAAACATACACATCAATTACTCTGTGCAAGGATTCAAAGAATCCTTATTGTGCAGTTTTTGGCTCCCTGCACACAGTAATTAGTTGTATGCCGAAATTGTATTAAAATGAAAAAAAAAGTAAATAAATCCAAAAATACATTATTTTAGTTATATAGTGTATTATCAAATAACATGGTGTTATAAAAATATACTTTATATGATTTTTATGCTTAATGTTTTGAAGTAATCTTAAAATAAATTTAGTTTTAAGCTCTGCTAGAACCGTACCCTAAACCGTACCCAATAAGATTATTATTTGAAGTTTTAAGCGTTTAGAAAACCTTTAAAAGTTCGCTATAGCTTTAAATGGTGCGGATGAGAGGACTCGAACCTCCACACCTTGCGGCACCAGATCCTAAGTCTGGCGTGTCTACCAATTTCACCACATCCGCGCACGTTGTAGAAAGTGTTTTATGTCTCTTCAGACATTAACATAAATAAAAAGTGGTACGCCCTACACGATTCGAACGTGTGACCGATGCCTTAGAAGGGCATTGCTCTATCCAGCTGAGCTAAGGACGCATACATTTAAATAAATGGTGCGCCCGATAGGATTCGAACCTATAACCGTCGGATCCGAAGTCCGAAACTCTATCCAGTTGAGCCACGGACGCCACAAAAATTTATTAATTTTTAATGTTATTTACTTTTTTATATTTAATTCATGGGGTGAGATACGGGATTCGAACCCGCGACCCCCGGCACCACAAACCAGTGCTCTAACCAGCTGAGCTAATCTCACCATAAGTCTAATTAAACATAAAAAAAGAGTGGTCGGGGTGAAAGGACTCGAACCTTCGGCCCCTTGGTCCCAAACCAAGTACTCTAACCATACTGAGCTACACCCCGACCTGTTACAAAAACCAACACATAGCTGATTAATGAGGCGAAATTATAGACAATTTTATAAAATATGTCAATAGTTTTTTGACATTTTTTTCATTTTCTGTATAATATCCTCAATTCAAGGGGTTTTGACATATGAAAATAGCTAGGTTTAGTCGGATTGGTTTTATTTTAGCAGCAGCCGGAAGTGCTGTTGGACTGGGAAATATATGGAAATTTCCATATATTGCAGGTGAGTATGGCGGTGGTGCTTTTGTACTTATATATCTTATAACAGTTTTACTTATTGGTTTTTCTATTATGATAGCAGAGATGTTAATCGGTTATATGGGTAGAAAAGATACAGTTACATCTTTTGAAGATCTAGCCCCTAGACACAAAGAAAAATGGAAATATGGTGGCTTCCAAGGCTTAGCAGGTCTGTTTATTATGATCTTTTACTCAGTTGTAATAGGATGGATCTTTCATTATATTGTCACGTCTTTAACACACTTGCCTGCATCTGTAAAAGAAGCTGAAACGACATTTAGTGCTATGCTTCATACTGATATATTTACACAGCTTTTTTATCATACTATTGCTTTTGCTTGGATCACTTATGTTCTCACACGTGGTATTAAAGGCGGTATTGAGAAAATAAATATGGTTTTAATGCCCACACTTATGATCATCTTGCTTGGTATGTTTGCATATGCTGTTAGCTTAGATTCATTCTCACGCTCAGTTGAATTTATGTTTGCATCTGACTGGTCTAAAATAGACTCTGACGCTTTTGTAACAGCGGTAGGACATGCATTTTTCACACTATCTCTTGGTATGGGTGCTATTATGACCTACTCAGCTTCCATGGAGAAAAACTCAAACATTGTTCAAAACGCTTTTTGGGTTGTATTTTTAGATACAGCTATTGCTATAGTAGCTGGACTTATGCTTTTTACTTTCCTTTACCAATACGGTGCAGGACCTGCAAAAGGACCTGGACTTGTTTTCATCTCATTACCAGCTGCATTTTATGAGATGGGGATTTTAGGAAATATATTTGCCGTTTTATTTTTCTTGGCTTTAGCATTTGCAGGACTTACATCTTCAGTTTCACTAGTTGAGCCTATGGTTCAGTACTTTATAGATAGGTTCAAATGGAGCAGAGTAAAAGCATCTGTAGCGATGGGTCTGTTTTTCTATCTTGTTGGTATTATTGCCCTACTCTCAAATATAGACGGCTATAAAGAGGTATTAACTTGGGGAGATAAAAACTTTTTTGATTGGGTTGATCATATTACAGCTGCTATCATGCTTCCACTTGGTGGACTTATAATGGCGGTTTTTGTAGGTTTTGTAATTGAGAAACAAAGAGTTGAATCTATTTTAAAACCACAACTTGGAAAGTCTTTTGAGTTATGGTACTTTTCACTTCGCTACATAACACCTGTAGCTATGTTTATAGTTATGCTTTCATTGATGGGGGTTATTTAAATTGAATCCGAATAAAAAAGAATGTCTAGATATAGTCAATTCAAAAGGTATAAATCCTGCCTCTAAAATTGACTTTGATGTAAACGGCGAGACACACTCTTTATCTATAGAGTACATAATAGATACATACATGAGTGCGAGCGAAGAGTCTCAACTTGTTTTTTTAACTGCATTACAAAAAGCCACATCGGCTCAAGAGATGGGAATAGATAAGTTTTTTGAGGGGATGGGACAACTTTTACTTATGTCCCATCTATCTAGTAAGTTTGAGGTTTAGAACTGAATCAGTCCATCTATAGGACTAGACGCAGTTGCGTATGGTTTTTTAGGAATACGTCCAGCTAAATAACTCATACGTCCAGCTTGAACTGCATGCTTCATCGCAACTGCCATCATCATAGGGTTTTGTGCTTGAGCAATAGCAGTATTTGTTAAAACACCCTCAGCACCTAATTCCATTGCATAAGCAGCATCACTCGCACAACCGATCCCAGCATCTACAATAACAGGTACGTTAACTGCATCTTTAATAAATGCTACGTTGTATGGGTTTTGGATCCCAAGACCACTTCCAATAGGAGCAGCAAGAGGCATAATAGCATGAGCACCAGCATCTTCTAAACGCTTAGCCATGATAGGATCATCTGAAGTATAAGCCATAATAGTGAAACCGTCTTTTGCTAAAACTTTACATGCTTCAATTGTCTCTAATACGTCAGGATATAAAGTTTTTGCAGTATCTCCGATAACCTCTAGTTTTATAAGATCAATTCCTGTAGCTTCACGAGTAAGACGGAACGTTGTTATAGCCTCTTCAGCAGTTGTACATCCTGCAGAATTTGGTAAAAATTTTACATTAGTACCTGCAAAAGTATCACGAAGGTTTTCTTTATCTGGATCAGTAATGTTAAGACGACGAACAGCAACAGTAATCAGCTCACTTCCACTTGCAAGAGTCGCTTCTTTTGTAGTTTCAAAAGAATCATACTTTCCGCTTCCAACAATTAAGCGGCTTCCAAGTTCATATTTTCCAATTTTTAAATTTGTATCATTCATATTTTTCCCTAAAATATTTTATTGTGGAGTTTATAACATAAGCTTTCTTACAGTTTCCCAATTTGAGAGATTAAATCATCTGGCGTAAGGGAAAAATCAGAACCTGTGTAGTTAAGTGCAAGGCTGACATGTGCAAGCGATGCATTTTTAACTGCTTCTATCGGTTCATAACCCTGAGCAAGTAATGAGCCTATAAGACCGCTTAAAACATCTCCGCTGCCACCTTTTGCAAGTTTAGAACTGCCATGTGGATTTACATAAAAACTATTGCCTTGTCCAATAATAACATTTGCACCTTTTAAAAGAAGTGTTGCATTTTGGTACTTTTGACAAAACATCTCTACATATTTAAAACGATTTTTCTGTAACTCTTCTATTGATATATCTGCAAGATCACATAGTTTCAAAACAGAAACAAACTCTTTTGCATGAGGTGTTAAAACTACATTTTTTCTTTTTAAAATATCTAATAAAATATCCATATGTAAAATATCTGCATCTATTATTAGAGGGGTGTCATTATCTAAAAAAGCATTTAGATCTCTGTCTGAGTAAGAATCTCCAAGCCCCATGCCGATTGCTATAGCAGTTGTATTATCAGGCAGAAGTTCACTACTCATAATTGAGTGTGGTATGTTTGTATTGTTATAACCAACGATAGTTACAAGTCCTGCTCCAAAACGCAGTGCCGCTTTAGCACAAAGAACTCCTGCACCGATCTTCTCTCCGCTTATACAAGCAAGATGTCCAAAGCTACCTTTATGAGTATCTTCTATTTCTCTGTTTGGAAGTTCCAAATCTTCTAAATCAAGCAATGTCCAGTCTGATTTACTCTCATATATCTCTCTTGAAACTCCAAGATCAAGAACTCTAATATCACCTACATACTCTTTATGCCCGTCAAGATACATATCTTTTTTAAGTGCACCCATAGTTAGAGTTGTATCTGCAAAAAATCTATATCCACTTGGAACATCGCAGGCTATCTTATATGCGTTAGAGTTATTCATTTGCTCAACTGTGTTTAATATATCTGAATTAAACTCTCCGCTAAAACCAGTTCCTACAATAGCATCAACTAAAACATCACACTCCTCAATAGATCTACATTCATTAATACCTATTGCATCTGAGCGTTTTTTTTGTAATATTGCCATCTCAGATTTAGGCTCTTTTACATGAAACAGTCGTACATCATAATCTTTATGCAAAAGCCTTCCAAGAGCTATACCGTCAGCTCCATTATTACCGCTTCCACATACTATAACTATAGATGAGTGCTTATCAAATTTTGTTCTGATAAAATCGGCCATGCCATCAGCTGCATGTTCCATAAGCAAATCTTCACTCAGTCCAAAACTATCGTAACACCTTTGATCTAGTGAAGCTACCTCATCGTATAATTTTTGCATCTTAAGCTTCTATATAGTTCTCATTTATATCTACACTGTGAGTTTTTATATCGTTAAATAAAAGTGTAGGATACTGTGTTCTATACTGGTATAAAAATCTATTTTTTACAAGATTGTTTAAACTTGCCGTATTGAAATAATCTAGATTTGAACACTTACCTATGAAAAGATATGTAAACATAAGTTTTATATTTGTATTTTCAAACGTTTTATGCGGTTGAGCTAAGAATGTAATACCGTATTTTGAAAGTTTTGAAAAACTTAACATATATAGTAAAAAGTCAGAAAACTGAACGTAAAAACCGTTAAGATTTTCAATGTCATGTAGGAAATAGTAGTAATTATCTAAAAGTTCCTGCTTTTGTATAGTTTTAGTAAGTCTGCTTTTTACACGTCTTTTTGAAGTGTCAAAATATGAAGGACTTGCAGACATGTATATATGTTTTCTCTCAGCAATTAACTTATCTAACTCTTTATCAAACTCTTCAGTCTCTTCGTATCTTATATAGTTAAAGTACTGATCTTTATATCTCATTTCAATATCTTCTTCATTTGAATCTGAAAAATCTATATAAAACGTAGGTATACCACTATCTATAACAAAGTCTCTAATTCTACAAGCCAAATTCGTCTTACCCGCACCATGCTCACCAAGGATAAGTGTATTGTAATATAAGCTAGGTTCTTTAAGTTCCAAAGACCCCAATGCGTCATTAAATTTACCAATAATATTTCTCATAACTGCTCTTTTCATATTTAATGTTTATTACCTAAATTATAGCAAAATAAGGATATAATATCTTCATGAATTTTAAACAAATAGCACAAGAAACATTAAATATTGAAGCAAATACACTTTTAGAAGCATCCAAAAAAATTGATGATGTTTTTGACAGGGCAGTTGAACTTATTTTAAACTCAAATGGAAAACTAATAGTTACCGGTGTTGGTAAATCAGGCCTAATCGGTGCGAAAATGGCAGCAACTTTTGCCTCAACCGGTACTCCTAGTTTTTTTCTTCACCCGACAGAAGCACTTCACGGTGATCTAGGTATGATAAGCAAAGGTGATGTAGTGATCGCTATCTCGTACAGTGGTGAGAGTGAAGAGCTTAGTCAGATTTTGCCACATATAAAACGTTTTGACATCCCTTTAATTGGTATGACTAGAGACAAGAACTCAACTCTTGGAAAATACTCAGATATGGTTATAGACGTAGTGGTTGAGAAAGAGGCATGCCCGCTAAATATTGCACCGACAAGTTCAACTACACTTACACTTGCTCTTGGTGATGCACTAGCCGTATGTTTAATGAAAGCCCGTGACTTTAAAAAGAGCGATTTTGCATCTTTTCACCCGGGTGGTTCGCTTGGAAAACAGCTTTTTATAAAAATTAGCGATCTTATGACTACAAAAAATCTTCCTATAATTTCAGAAGATACAAAAGTTAAAGATGCAATTTTAAAGATCAGTGAAGGTCGTTTAGGAACTGTTTTAATAGCAGATTCTAATAATAAACTTGTAGCACTTTTAAGTGATGGGGATATTCGCCGTGCACTTATGAGTGAAGACTTCTCAATCGAAGATGACGTTATGAACTATGCTACAAAAGATCCTATGACTTGTGATAATGATGAGCTTTTAGCGAGTGAAGCACTTGAACTTATAGAAAACAAAAAAATTCAACTTCTTGTAATTACAGATAAAGAGAAGAAAATAAAGGGTGTACTACACATCCATACACTTGTAGAGAAGGGAATCTCTTGAGATTAAACAAATATATAGCACATCATTCCAGCTATTCACGTCGTGAAGCGGACAAAGCTATTCAAGACGGTTACGTAAAAGTAAACGGTGAAGTAGAAACAAACCCTGCGACACAAGTAGAAGAGTTTGGTGCAGATGTTTGGATCAGCGGTAAAAAAGTAGCTCCAAAAGATAAATATACGGTTATTGTTTACAACAAAGCAAAAGGTGAACTTGTTACAAAGAAAGATCCTAAAGGACGCAAAACTATCTATGATACTTTAGAGAAAAAGTACAGACACTATATACCTGTTGGACGTCTAGATTTTGCTAGTGAGGGAGTTCTACTTTTAACTGATGCATCTAAAGTTGCTACAGCTTTAATGGAATCTGATCTTCAAAGAACTTATAAGATAAAAATTCAGGGTGAAATAACTCCTGACATGGAAGATGCTATGCTAAACGGCATGACTTTAGAGGATGCGACTGCAGGTGCTCATAGTCATTCGAAAATAACATCTATGACTTTTAAACCTTTTATTGGTTATCAGATTCAAAAAAACACTCCAAGCTACTCTATTTTAAAAGTAGCTATATCTGAAGGTAAGAACCGTGAACTAAGACGTTTTTTCGCACACTTTGGAGCTGAAGTAGTTGATCTTAAACGTATAAGTTTTGCGGAGATCGAATTAAATAACCTCCCAACTGGAAAAAGCAGGTTTTTAACAAGAAGCGAATACTCTGCACTTGCAAAGTTTTTAAAAGAAGAGAAAAAAGCTAAAGACAAAGCAGACAAAGAGTAGCGAGTGCCTGACTTTACACACCTTCTTCGTCCTGATAATTTTGATGATTTAGTCGGTCAAGAACATCTAAGCTCCCCTAATTCTCCACTTAGAAAACTTTGTGAACAAAATGCTTTGGGACACAGCTTTTTCTTCGGTCCTGCAGGATGTGGGAAAACTTCAATTGCACGTATAATCTCTAAAACTCTTGATATGCCGTTTTATGAGTTTAATGCAACCTCACTAAAGATAGATCAGCTAAGAAAGATCTTTGATCAATACAAAAACGCTTTGCAAAAACCTCTTATATTTATAGACGAGGTTCACCGCCTTGCAAAAAACCAGCAAGAGGTGCTTTTGCCTGTAATGGAGAACAACTCTGTTCTTTTAATTGGAGCTTCCACAGAGAATCCATTCTTTTCACTCACATCAGCTATTCGTTCACGCAGTATGCTTTTTGAACTTTACAATATAAAAAATGATGCACTAGATAAACTTTTAGACAAGGCTTTAAAAGAGCTCACAATAGACAGCGATGCAAGAGAGTATCTAGTTGCAAGCAGTGGAGGAGATGCAAGAGCAATGTTAAAACTTTTAGAGTTTTCTTCAAACCTTGACACACACATTACTCTAAAAAATCTAAAATCACTAAGACCAAATGCGCTTAGTGCAGGAAGTTCAGAAGCTGGAGTTCACTATGACCTAGCTTCAGCGATGATCAAATCGATCCGCGGAAGTGATGCAGATGCTGCGATCTACTATCTTGCTCGTCTGATTGACGGTGGTGAGAGTGCCGACTTTATAGCAAGACGACTTGTAATTTTAGCAAGTGAAGATGTTGGAAATGCAAATCCTCAAGCACTTACACTTTGCACATCTTGTCTTACTACTGTTAAAAATATAGGTTATCCAGAAGCTCGTATACCATTAGCTCAAGCAGTTATATATCTGTGTGCATCGCCTAAATCAAACTCTGCCTATATGGCCATAAATAAAGCTCTACAGATGATTAACAACGGCGTAATGCTGGATATTCCAAAAAATATTCAACAAAATAACGAAGGTTATCTATACCCGCACGATTTTGGCGGCTATGTAGATCAAGAGTATCTTACACAGAAACTAGATCTTGTAGAATTTAAAGAGATTGGTTTTGAAGCAAAAATGAAATCTTGGATAGAAAAATTAAAAATATAATGCTATCATTAAGTATGTAAAAACATCTCATTAAGAACTAAAGGATATTTATGGAAATTTCAACTTCAGGTTCAACCGTTACTATAAATGGAAATATAAAAAGTGTGGGTGATTTTCAGACTATCAAGTCAACTATGGATAGTGTTACTGCAAATAACTCTCAAATTACTTTGGTTATTGCTGATTCTATCTCTATAACATCGTCGGTTATAGGTTATTTTAATAAACTTATTTTAAAAGACGGTATAAAAATAGATATGAGAATAGGAAATGACGACCTTATATCATTACTTGACGATCTAAATTTAACTAGCGTTTTTAATGTTGGAAAAAACTAAGGAACTTAAAAAACTCAAAGCAAAAAGCAATTATCAATCACATCAAGAGATTTTAGCATTTGCTAAAGAGTTAAACATACTACGAAACGATTACTACTACCAGATGACAGACTATAATCATGATGTCTCTCTACTGGATTTTTTATACCATCCTAAAGATGTTATGAGTGGTGATGCATATAGTGCAAGAAATATAGATGATGAAAGTAGTCTATATATAGTAGTAGATGGTATGGGAAAAGGGTTATCTGCTTCTTTAACTACAATGATCTTTATATCGTTTGCCAATCACATCGTTGATAAAATGCTTGGCTTTGATGATTTTGACTTCAGAATACTAATACACGAAACAATGGAGTATATAAAACCTATACTTTTAGATGAAGAAGCTTTGTCTGTAGATTATGTCCTGATCAATAACAAAGAGCATACGCTTATATATTCAAAATTTGCCATGCCACCTATTCTTATGCAGGATCAAGACAATAAAATAGTAAAACTAAAATCAAACAATCCTCCTATGTCAAAATACTCCCCTACTTTTAATATAGACAGTTTTGATATAAAAGGTATTACAAAGTTTCTTATATATTCTGATGGTATGATCGAAAACAAGACAATAGATGACAAAAAACCATATTCACACTTTATAGAAGATGATTTTTTAAAGGCTTTTACAAGAGAAGACCTTAGTAATAGTTTCCAAAGTAGAATAAAAAAACAAGAAGATGACGTTACACTTATATTTGTTAATCAGATCACAAGATACTCAACTACCATAGCACATGAAAAGTTCAAATCTTCACTGAAGAGTATGGATGTAGCAAGTCAGTGGTACGAAGAATTATGGAATACCATAACTAAAAATAAAAAAGTCTCTTATCAAGCAGGCATGGTTTTTACTGAACTCTTTATGAATGCACATGAACATGGAAATTTGGCTATACCATCCAAAATAAAACACTCACTAATGGAAGATGATACATATTTTGACACACTTGCCCAGAGAGAAAAAGGGTGCAAAAAATATATTGAAGTAATTGTAGATCAGGTTAATCATATGAATGATGTATATATCATAACTAAGATAACTGATGAGGGTGAGGGTTTTGATACTCAGATATTAAGCGAGATCTTTAGAAATTCTAAAAAATTTCATGGACGCGGTGTATTTGTATCTAGAAAAAACTCTTTTGGGATATATTATAATTCTAAGGGAAATTCAGTTTTATTTATAAATAAGATAGAAAACCAAACCTCATAAGAGAGGTTTGAGGTGTTTTATTTAGCTAATGCTGCTTTTGAAGCTTCAACAACTGCACTAAACGCTGCTGCATCGTTCATAGCCATGTCAGCTAGAATTTTACGATCTAGTTCGATACCGGCTTTTTTAACACCATTCATGAAAGTTGAATAGTTCATACCGTTTAAACGAGTCGCTGCATTGATACGGATGATCCATAATTTACGGAAATCACGTTTTTTCTGCTTACGATCTCTGTGAGCGTATACTAATGAACGCTCTAATTGCTCTTTAGCTTTTCTAAAGTGTTTACGACGACCTTGGTAAAAGCCTTTCGCTAATTTTAATAATCTTTTGTGTCTTCTTCTACGAACAACACCTGTTTTTACTCTTGGCATATTTTTCCTTTATTCTTTACCCAGTTGCTTCTCGCAATCAAGGTGTCCCATTATGGACTTGCCCAGTTAGATAACTGGAGATTTTTGAATCAACTATTTAATTAGTTAATCATTTCCTTAATACTTTTCTCATCAACTTTAGCAACTACTTTAGGAGTATTTTGCTTACGACGAGTATCTGCATCTTGTTTAGTTAGAATGTGACTTCTGTAAGCAGTACCGCGTTTAACAGAACCATTTTTCTTAACTTTAAAACGCTTTACAGCGCCTTTTACCGATTTCATTTTAGGCATCGATTATCCTTTCTCGTAAAA
Organism: Sulfurimonas sp.; assembly: GCF_041583195.1. Taxonomy (NCBI): domain Bacteria; kingdom Pseudomonadati; phylum Campylobacterota; class Epsilonproteobacteria; order Campylobacterales; family Sulfurimonadaceae; genus Sulfurimonas; species Sulfurimonas sp. The sequence goes on along the minus strand of NZ_JBFHGL010000006.1, from coordinate 33,128 downwards.
TTCCCATTACATATAGATGTAATTTGAGAACGGGATTATACCCAAATTTTTTTAAAAGTTTGCTATAATCGCAAAATGGATTCAATAAAACATATACAAAATGCTTTAGATGAGCTAGATGAAGAAGTGCAAAAAATCATTCAAAACTGGGATATTCCAATGAATGAGAAAGATAATATGATGCTTCCGCTGCTTCAGCAAAAAAAAGTTTTAACACAAACATTAGAAGATCTAAAATATCTGCGTGACAACCCGCCAAGCCCGAATCAGGCTTGCGGAATATCAAAATACAGAGAAGACTAGATAGTTTTTATTTTATAACGACTTAACTCTTTTCCCTTAGTGTCTATTATATGTACTGCACATGCAAGACATGGATCAAATGAGTGGATTATACGAAGAACTTCTAAAGGTTTTTCTCTATCTGCAACACTTATACCTATTAAAGCTTCTTCGTATGCACCACGAAGCCCATCTAAGTTTTTAGGTGTAGCATTCCAAGTAGTAGGTGCCATTACCGAGTAGTTTTTTATCTTAGCATCATCAACTTCAACCAAATGTACTAAGACCCCACGTGGTACTTCTAAAAATGCAGCACCTTTTGTAGATTTTGGCAGTTTTTCAAAATCATATTTTGCCCATGTATCGGTGTCGTAATATTTTATATTTTGAATAAGACGAGATACTAGTTTAAAAATATACTCACATATATATAAACTCTCTATAGCTCTGGCAGCATTTCTACCAACAGTAGTTGAGAGGTCCATCACATCAAGATCTGTGTCTTTTAAAAACTCATCAACAAAAGACTTTATAAGATCATTCCCTTTATGGTAACTCACAAGTACACGTGCAAGTGGTCCTGTTTCAACCGTTTTACCATCATATCTAGGAGCTTTTATCCATGAGTATTTATCATCATTTTTTTCAGTTTTAAGCGTTCCGTCTTCATTTAGATCGGTATAACAGATCTCATCATTTTCATCATACCATGCACGGTCAACCTCTTCGGTTACTTTTGATGGATCAAACTCTTCTATATTTGCAAAGTCGTGTCCATATACTACACCGTTACAAAACAGTCTTCTCTCACCTTCAAATTCATAACCGCCAACACACATAAAGTTTCCATTGGCTCTACCGATTCCCGCTTTTATCTCACCTCTGTATACTTTTGAGATTAATTTCATATCTGCTAAATACGCACGTTCAACAAACTCTTTAGCCTCTTTCATGATAAATAAGTAATCATTCAAACGTTGCGGATTTAACATATCTGCTACACTTGTAACACCACCGACTACCAAACTTTGAGGGTGTGGTGTTTTACCGCCAAATATAGCTACGGCTTTAGAGATCTCAGTTTGAAATTTAAGAGCATCGAGATAGTGTGAAATAATTATCAAGTTTTGTTCAGGTGAGAGTCTATACTCACAATGACCCCAATAAGCATTTGCAAACGGTCCAAGCTTGCCTGATTCTACAAACTTAGTTAGTTTTGCCAAAACATTTTCATAGTGTGCAACTGAGTTTCTGTAAGGGTTTTTAGTATATTTAGGAGCCTCTTTTGTTGCAGTTTTCGCATCGGCTTTTAGCGCTGAAGTTACATCTGCAAAATCAAGAGAGTGAAGATGGTAAAAGTGAACAACATGGTCTTGAATAAACAAAGCCATAGCCATAAGATCACGGATAATATCAGCATTTTTTGGAATTTCAATTGAATAAGCATCCTCTACACAAGTTATAGCACCGCGGAAATGTGAATTTGTACAAACACCGCATATACGTCCTGCCATAAGCCCTGCATCTCTTGGATCACGACCTTTTAAAATAGTCTCAATTCCACGAAAAAGCTGTCCGCTTACCCAAGCTTCTTGAACTATACCGTTATCATCTACCTCAACTTCGGCTCTTAGGTGTCCTTCAATTCTTGTGATAGGGTCTATTACTATTTTTTTCTTATTGGCAAGATTACTCATCGTCCTCTTCCTCCACATATTCTCTTTCGTTTGCAAACTTATCAAAAAAGCCAAGTTCTGTACATCCCATACAACCATGCCCTGCTTGAACAGGCCAGCTCGTACCACCGTTGAATTTCATAGTCGGACAGTTAACATTTGCATATGGTCCTTTACAACCCATCTCAAATAAACACCAGCCTTTTTTAGCTCCAATATCACCCCACTCTTTTACAAACTCACCAAGTTCATAATGTCCGCGACGCTCACAATTATCATGTACACGTCCTTCATACGCCCATAATGGACGGTTTGTACTATCTAGTTCAGGCAACTCTTCAAACATCAAATATGAAAGCAGGGTTCCTACTATGTTCGTTGGGTTTACCGGACAACCAGGGAGATTTATAATATCTTTACGTCCAAGTGCATCTGCAACACCAACAGCACCTGTAGGATTTGGCTCAGCCGCTACTATACCGCCATCATATGCACATGAACCAACTGCCATTACAAGTGCAGCATCTTTGGCACATTTTTTGAGTAGCTCATAACCTGTTTCACCGTTTGGTCCAAGACGTAAGAACTTACCATCAAGTCCTAACGGAACTGCACCTTCAACTATTAGAATATACTCATCCTTTTGAGTTTTTATAATATCTTCTAAAATAGTCTCACTTTGATCACCGCTGGCACTCATAATCAACTCATGATAATCTAATGAAACATAATCAAAAATCAGATCTTCTATAGCTGGATTTGTTGATTTTATAAATGCTTCACTATTTCCGCTACAATCACTTAGTTCAAGCCAGATAATAGGGACTCTGTTTAGTGAACATACCGCCCCCTCTACAACCTGTTCAAAGTTTGGATGCAGCTTCATGGATGCCGTAACCATAGATATCCAAGAGTTTACTTCTTTTTTACCTATATCTAAAGACTCCATAGCACTCTCTAAGTTTTCAGTTGTCAACTCATTTCTAGGATGCAAGGTATTAAACTTATCTATACGTTTTTGAACCTCTGCTATCTCACGCTCGCGTTTTATATCTTCGGCACTTTTTCTTGGCATATTTGGATCAATAAGATGTTGAGATTCTTTTATAACATCGCTAACCATCATTTTACAGCGACCACAAACACGTCCAGCTTCAGTAAAGTCTGCTAGTTCAGAAAAACTAGAAATTCCTGTTTGTGTAACTATATCAACAAGATCTTGGTGATAGATATGCTCACATGAACATATAAGACGTCCACGTTCACCTACAACACGGTTTTCATAAAGATAGTTTATATCTACTTCATGTCCCTCTTTTATAAGTGTCTCAACATAACCTACGTCTACGTTTGAGTTTATACCTATAAAACGTGTCAGCTTATCATCGTTTAAAAAGTACTCATCCATTCTGTTAAACTCTTTTGAGCTAATAACAATCTTTTCAAAGCCCTCTGCAAATTTAGCCGATGATACTTCAACAAGATCAAACTCACCAACTTTGAGCATATCAATACTTACTTCAAGTTCAAACTCTTTTAGATCATTTCCTGTTATATGTGAAATTGCCACATCAGCTTCAGCCGTACACTCTTTTACGTGTCCAGCTATAAAAGAAAGTTCTTCGACCTCTGCACACTCACCGACTGCATATATATCAGGGTCAGCTTGCATATAGTTGTTTGTCAAAATCCCTTTATTACATTTAAGTGTATCTTTGAAAGGATCTATATTTGGTTTTATACCAACACCAAAAACTATGTAAGGGTTTTGAATCTCAAGCTTTTTAGTTTTTAGTGTTTTAATCTCGTTATCTTCGATTACGGTATCTACTATCTCATCTTCAAAAGATATTTTTATCTTTCCTGATTCCGTATAGCATTTTTTCATAATCTCTATACTCTCCAAAGAGAGGTTTTTGTTATAAAGATGACTTCCTCTGATCAAAAGAGTTATGCTTTTAACTTGTTCTATATCATTAAGTGTCTCTAATAGCTCAAGTCCTATAGGACCGCTTCCTACTACTACCAATTCTCTATCATTTAGATTCTCTCTGATCTGCAAACAATTTTGAGAACTTCTAAATACTGCTACGTTTTTAAGGTTTTCGTCTAAAAGTGAGATTGGTTGTGAACCCGTTGCAATGATTAGTTTGTCGTAACTAAACATTGAATCGTTTGATAGGACTCTTTTCTTCTCTTTATCTATTGAAGTGATTTTTTGCTCTAATTCTAGGCTAACGGTTGGATCAAGAGGAAGTTTAATATCTTCCATATCTGATGTTCCATCAACCAGCCTGCATAAGTGTATCCTGTCATATGGAGGATATTTCTCGTCACTAAGTATTGTGACCTCTATAGATGTGTCTTGCTTTTTTAAGTTATTTGCCAAATAAACTGCAGCTATACCACCGCCAATAATTACAACTCTCATAACAACACCTTTATAAAACATCAATCAAAAATAAGATTAATTTTTTTACATAGCTTTTAATATACATAGTTTATCATATTTTGTTACATATAAATAACATAATTTAAAATGTAAATACTATGATAAATAAAAATTAGATTGTAATTATTTAGGTTTGGGATAGTTGACTGTCTTGAAGGGCCTCCCTCCAGATACCTGCGGCACATAGCAAAAAAAAGTGTGCTGCTGTATTCCTACCCTGACACGGTGCTTTTAATCACCATTGCACAGGTCTAAAGAGAAGCGGATGAAATTTTATCTAAATATATTTAAATAAATATTATTTCATCTCTATAATTTTGATAAAATAGTATCCAAAGAAACAATGGAAAATAATGATATATATTTTGGTAGCTTTAAAAAGTGAAGCACAAGCATTTGTTGAGCGATTTAAACTTGGAATTGACAAGCAAAATGATAAACTCTCAGTTGTCATCAGCGGTATGGGTAGTGAAAATATGTTTAAAGCTACATCTGAAGTTGTTGCTAAAATGAAACCAGAGGACACTATTATAAATGTCGGGATCTGTGGAGCTGATAAAAAATACTCTATAGGTCAGCTTTTCGATGCGAATGATATAAACCTTACTTGTGTCGATCACGAAGTATCAGATAATACCTATGAAGTGGTAGATATGGAAAGTAAAGGTTTTATAGAGGCTACTAAGAGTGTACAAAACAAACGTGTCTTTAAAGTTGTAAGTGACCATTTTGAACCAAAGAGTGTAACAAAAGATATGGCAAAAAAACTAATCTTTGAAAAAATTGATGAAATAATGGAGAAAGTATCGTGAAAAAAGCAATAGTTACAGGAGCAAGCGGAGGTATTGGAGGTTCAATATCTCAAAGGATATTAGAGCTTGGATTTTATGTTATCGGCATTAGCAGAAACAAGCCTGAAAAACTATTAGAAAATGAAAATTTTACACATATAGAATGTGACTTATCTGATGAAAAAGATACAATAGCACTTTGTGACAAACTAAAAAAAGAAAACATATCTATACTAATAAACTGTGCAGGTTTTGGCAAGTTTGAACCTCATGAAGAACTAAACCAAAGAACAATAACACAGATGACTTTTTTAAATCTTACGGCACCAATGCTTTTAACAAATGCACTATTAAGAGATCTTAAAAAAAATGATGGTTATCTTATAAATATCAGCTCAATTGAAGCTCTTCGTTCATCTAAGTTTGCAGGTGTTTATTCAGCTACAAAAGCAGGTTTAAAAGCTTTTAGCGATTCACTTTTTGAAGAGTGTAGAAAAAGCTCGCTAAGCATTACAAACATAAATCCGGATATGACACAGAGCTATTTTTATGATTCTTTACGTTTTGATGTAAGCGATAATGAAAATGAAAAACTTTACGCTTCAGATATAGCCGATGCATTGGAGCATATACTTAAAATGCGTAAAGGTGCGGTTGTTAGTGAATACACTATAAGAAGTTTGAATTTTGGAATTAAAAAGAAGTAGTTAGAACTTTACGTCCAGTTTATTTTTAACATCTCCATGAGTGGAGTTTAAAAAGTCTATATTTTTTTTGATCTGTTTCATAGATACTGAAGTTTGATCTTTGAGTTTATATAATAAAGCCAGAGCCTCTTTTAATAGATAAGCGGCTTTTTCCATCTCTTCTTTGCTTTTAAATTCAGGAAGAGTCTCAAGCAGTTCGTCAAGCTTATCAGTGTCTTTTTCAATAATAGCTATTTGAAGATCATTGACCCACATTTGTGCTCTCTCTCCATGCTTCTAAAAGACCTTTGAAAACATTGCTAACTTCATCTATCTTAGCTATATCACCATCTACACTTGCTCTAGTTAAAAGAGATATTTCATAATTGTATAATCCTTCAAGATATAATGCTACATCACCTTGATCATCATCTAAAATAACTAATAGTTCAGTTATGATTGCAACTGAGCGGTTAATCCAATATACTTTTTTCTCAATATCGTTTTCTTTTATAGATTTTTTTGCCTGTGCATTAAAACGAAGAACACCCTCATAAAGCATCTCTATAAGTCTTGTTGGTGATTCTATTCCCACATTATTTTGTGCATAAGTATTATGCGCAACACTACCATACATCTTAGATCCTTTATTTGTTAAATTGTTCTTATTGTCTGAGTCATTCATGTGAAGTATATCGACATCAATTTTATTTTATTTAGAGTTTTTTAGGCTAATTTATCAATTAATTTATGGAATAAACTATGCTTTGATTTAATTAAAGTTTTTTACAAATGTGACGATGTGTGTCACAATAGGAAATATATATAATAAGATAAAAGGATTTATCATGGCTGGTATAAGTTCACTAGGTGTTGGTTCTGGTGTTTTAACTGCAGACGTAATTGATCAGTTAAAAGAAGCAGACGAAGCACAAATAATTTCACCGATAGAAGATAAGATAACTCTTAATAACCAAAAGCAAGATGCTTATACTATGTTGTCATCTTTAATGAGTACATTAAAAAGTAGTGCTTCTGCTCTTAGCTATGACACTATTTTTGACAACAAAACAGTAGATGTAAGTGGGAGTGCCTTAGTAGAAGTAAGTGCTGGTGCTACAGTTGATTCTTTCACACTTGAAACTGTAACTTTGGCAAAAAAAGATATTACAAAATTTACAGCGCTCTCATCGACAGCTGCAACAGTTTCAGATGCTGCTATTAATGGTGGTGCAGGTACTTTAACAATAGGTGCTTATTCTGTAGACTATGATTCTACAACAACTCTATCTGAACTGGCTCAAGCTATTACAGATGCATCAAACGGTGATATAGAAGCATCAATCCTTCAAACTGGTGATGGTGCATACTCATTAGTTGTATCTTCTAGTCAAACAGGTGCTGATCAGGCACTTACTATTACAGATAGTAGTGGTTCTTTAGAATCTATACTTATGACTCCTTATGATGCAGCAACTAACCCTGATGGTTACCAAAAAATCCAAACTGCTTCAGATGCAGAGTTTAAATATAATGGTATTACAACTACAAGAAGCACAAACGAAATTGATGATCTGATTCTGGGTGTTAATATAACACTTAAAAAAGAAGGTGATATATCTCAGGTAGATATCACTCAAGACAATGAACCGTTGATCGGCGAGATGGAACTTTTTGTTGAAGCTTATAATTCTTTAATGCAGAACATAAGTGATATGACTGTTTATGACGAAGAAAACGGAGCCAAAGGTGTATTCAACGATGAGAGTTTTGTTAAAAACATCAGAAGAGATCTAAATAGTGTTATAACATCTCTAACTAATGGTGAATCTTTAATGAATTACGGTCTTGATCTTGACAGAAGCGGAACTATGAGCTTTGATAAAACTGTATTGGAAGAAAAAATGGCAGATGATCCTGATGCTGTAAAACTTTTCTTTACAGGTGGGACAGACTCAAACGGTGTTGATAGAACCGGTATTTTTGAAACAATAGATGAAAAAATCAAATCATATACAGGTTACGGTAAACTTCTAAGTAACTTCGAAACGAGTTTAAAAACTGAAGCGACAAGTCTTGCTGAGAGTTATGACCGTGCTAAAGAGCTTTTAGAAGCTAGATATGAGATTATGACAAAAAGATTTACTGCTTATGACTCTATGATCAGTAAAGTAAATGCTCAATTCTCATCACTTCAAATGATGATCTCTGCAGAGATTAACGCAGGTAATTAATCTTTTCTAGATGACAAGATGAGTGAAGCTAGTTTAAAATCTAGCTCCTCATCTATGTCGATAGAATCTTCTTTATTCATAATATATGCAAAGATATTATCTTTTAAAAAGAAACTTTTAGACTCCACAAGTTTATCCGTTTTACAAATATATATAGCACCGTTTAATCTATAGTGTTTTTCTTGTTCTTGACTTCTGCGAGAATCGATATTTTTTACAAATTCAGACATATCATTATCATTTTTTAGAGTCATACTCCACTGCACAGGATGTTCAACTTCACATACAGATACTATGGCATCTGCATTTTTTTCTTCTAATAACTTTATAGCTTCATCTATGTGTTTTGAGCCTCTTAAGGGGCTTGTAGGTTGGAGTAAAACTATATAATCGTATTTTATTTCCAGTGCGTTTATAGCATGTTCTATAGCTTCATAAGTTGTAGCAGTATCGTTTGAAATATCATGTGGTCTTTTTATAGTTTCTGCACCGTACTTTTTTGATATATCAAGTATCTCTTCATCATCACTTGTTACCAAAGTTTTATCTATCAAGTTACTATTTAATGATGCCTCAATACTCCAAGCTATCAAAGGCTTTTCACATATATTTAAAACATTTTTTCTTGGAAGCCTTTTACTCCCGCCACGTGCAGGGATAACAGCTAAGTATTTACTCATTAAAGACACCAAAGTATTCACTCTGAGCCTGTTCAAAATCACTCATACGACCAATATCTAGCCAATATTCATGAACAGGAAAAGAGATTGTTTTTAACTTCTCTTTTATAATATCTTCAAAAAGCGTAGGCATATCATAAAACTCATTTTTTGGAATATACTCAAAAACTTGAGGAGAGAGTGCATAGATACCTGCATTTACAAAAAACTTTTGTACAGGCTTTTCCTTAATTGATGTAATATTACTTCCATCAGTTTCTATAACACCATATGGTACCTGATAGTCATACTCTCTAACACACATAGTAGCAACCGAGTTTTCATATGTATGAAAATCAAGAAGGTGTGTAAAGTTTACATTAGTTAAAAGATCTGCGTTCATTACAAAGAAAGGTTCTTGCGGTCTGTCTTTTATAAGACTAAGTGCACCTGCCGTTCCAAGTCTTTTAGTCTCTTCAATATATTCAATATTTACACCAAACTTACTTCCATCTCCAAAATACTCTTTGATCATGTCGGCTTTATAGTTTACGCTTATTACAATGTTGACAAAACCATACTTTGCAAAGTTCTCTATTATAGTTTCCAAAATAGGTTTATTTCCAACTTTTAAAAGCGGTTTTGGAATATCCTCTGTTAATGGGCGTAGTCTTGTACCCAAACCTCCAGCCATAAGAACAACCTTATTGCTTCTGGTATTGGTTTTTAAAAGGTTTGCCAACTCCTCAATCTTAACAAGTTTTCCTTCATCATCTACAATAGGAATCTGATAGATCTGTTTAGAGATTGCTTTTTGAACTATTAACTCTTTTGAATCATTTACATTTGCAAGTGTCGGTTCTTTAAAGTAAAGATTATCAATAGTTGAATCTAGTGATAGACCGCTTAAGAGACCCCTTCTTATATCACCATCTGTTAATGTACCTACAACTTTATCTTTTTCATCAAGTACGATGGCGATTCTAATAGCACCTTTGTCTATAACTTCTAAAGCTTCTTTTATACTCTGTTCTTTATGGACTGTTACATCTTTACAGTTATTCATAACTTATATCCCAAAATTTTTTCTTTAATATATTACTTAAATCAACTTCAACAATCTCTTTAATAATATTATCAGATGTATTCATACCCTCATAAGGGTTATGTATACTAACTAAAGAGTCATTAAACTCATTTGAGAGTCCTTTGTCAATAGCTACTTTAATATCGGCATAATCACAGCTAGAATTAATCACACTGCCAGCCTGTAACCTGCCTTTTTGTCTATCACCTATGTTTATTGTAGCTTTTTTAAAACTCGGAACTTCTATAATACCGCTTGAACTATTCCCGACGACTGCATCTACATAAGTTAAAGCACTAAAATACCTAAGCATACCAAGTGATGCAAAAGCTACTGATTTTTGAGGATTTTTTGATACGTATTCATCTATCATACTATTTATGATTTTTCCATCCGTGTCACTGTTTGCTTTTGTAAAAATAATATTTGTATCTTTTAGATCATCTAATGCTTTTAGCAGCTCATTAAACTGTTCTTTGGAGCTTGTTTTATCTAAGGTTACAGGATGAAAAGTAACGAGTATATTTTTATTAGTGAGCTTAAAATCTATACTTTTTTCAAACTCTTCTCTGCTCAGTACTTTAATGTTTTTAATATTTTCAACTCCCAAAGCTCCAACATTGAAAACTCTCTTAGGGTCTTCTCCTAACTGAATAACTCTATTTTTATACTCATTTGTAGAAGTAAAATGCAAGTGACTCATCTTGGTAATAGAATGTCTTATAGCATCATCAATAGCACCTTCTGTAATCTCGCCACCATGGATATGAGCTATTGGTATATTTGCTACCATAGCTGCAGTTACGGCTGCAAATATCTCATAGCGATCACCTAAAACTACCAGTATATCAGGTTTTAACTCACTAAAACTCTTTGCAAATCCAGATACAGCGCAAGATATTGATTCAGATATACCAACAGCCGAGTCATCATCTAAAGGGATATCTACTTTTTTATCAATTACAAACTCTTTTTCTATCTCTTTGTAAGTAGAACCAAACTCATCTTTTAGATGCATCCCCGTAACCAAAAGCTGAAGATCTAAATCTTTATGTTTACTAACTTTTTTAATAACAGGGTACAACAACCCATATTCTGCTCTGCCACCAGTTACAATCAAGACCTTTTTTTTATCCATTTAGCTCACCTATAATATTGTTAAGTAAAAAGATTTGATTTTTATAATTACTATTCATCTCAAAACTATCAACTGTTTTTTGCCCATATTTTAAATCCTCAAAAAACTCTTTAGCTATTTTTGAAAACTCATTTTCTTCGGCAAATACTGAAAAATAAAGCTTTGAATTTTTTGCTATTTCATAGTAAGGTATTACAAAAGTAGATAATTTAAACAGTTCTAGATCGTCTTCTATGATCAGATAACTTTTCGCGCCTATATTTTTATCTATCTGTACAATATGCAGACCAAGTCCAACTCCAAAGAATATAAACTTATCAACGCTTTTGTTGAATTTTTTACTCACTTCATAGGCATACTTTTTACTGTTGTCAGAATAAAGATAATTATTTGTAGCGAACTCTTTAACATCAAAATAGTTGTTATTAAAGATCAAGTCGTATTTATTGTTATATAGTCCCTGCTCAACCGCAGAATCAAGTGAAGCTAATTTTGAATAAACATTTGGCTGATACTTCTCAAAATATTCCATATTTTTATTAAAAATCTCTATAACTTTTTCTTCTATATTTTCTGTAGGAGATAATATTGCACTAAAGATTCCGTTTATATCTTCAAAATTATAATTTACACTTTTGCATTGGTAAGTTACAGGCTCAATATCGTGTTCTGAACTATCACTTCTAATTTTTAGTACACCTGGTAGTTCAATATTAGCCAACTCTTTCATTGACATATCAAAACCGTGTTTTAAACTTTTAATAAACTTGCCATCAACCTGTGAATCTTCAGATATTGTTTTTAAAGTTGTGTCAAAACCAAGCGCACTTAGTTCTTTATAAAACTTCTCTTTATCCTCGTATGGAGCTATGTCGTCATCTTTAAAATGATAAGATATGTATTTTGTATTTGAATTAGATTTTTTAGACATTAGTTCATTGTGGACTTTGTTTGACAGATCTCTAATATCATAATTGTCTTGTGAAAAATGATAAAAAGATTTTTCATTTTTGCTCCACATAGTTTTTGTAAACATATTCACAAAAACATTTTCACCATAGTTAACTCTAAACTCCGGAAAGTGTAAATCGTCTTCTTTACCAATTATATAATTTAGAGGTGGTTTTATATATGATGAATTATCTATTACACAATCTATTGAATTTGGGATAATTTTGGCTATAAGATTTGCTATATATGCACCGTGACTACTTCCCATTAATATAGTCGGATATCGATCAATAAAACCCAAATTCTTATTTTTTATATCTTTTAATACGTTTATATGATCAAGAGCCTGAAGTATCCCAAAATTTTGATATTCACCTTTTGCAGGTTGCATAGTTAGTGTCTGAAAAAGTTTAATCTCTTTATCTAATTCACCGTTTAATTTCTTTTTCTGCATTTCTTGGTCAATATAATGAAATAGTTGCCCAATATCCAAGTTCGCATTTTCATCAAGTTTGATCGACAATTCATTTAAGTTGATCTTTAAGAGTTCCTGATCGAACCTGTCTAAAATCTGTGTAGCACCGCTATTTAGTCTTGAATGGATACAATGATAATCTACACTAATTGCAACTACTTTAAATGTACTTGCGATAAAATCTCTTAAATTTTTAGAATAGCTTTTATCTGCATCATTACCAAAACCTGGAATAATAAAAACAATACCCTCTAGTTTTTGATTCTTTGGATATGTGTAGTTGTAAATTACATCGTTTTCTCTTTTTATAGATAATTCAAAATCATAACTCGATTTAATATTAGCACTCTCTCTAATTAAATTATCACTCACACCATCTCCAAAATCAACTCATCTGCTTGATAATCTTTTTGTGCTACAGTTCCGATAACGCTATCCCATTTCATTGGATTGATTCCATTTCCAGGACGCTTTATTGCCAGGTTTGATTCGTCTAAAATCTCACCTTTTTTTATATCACAAGAAGCAACTATAGATTTTCTTGCAACTTCAATATTTGGAGTCTCACTTTTACTTGGTTTTTTTACACCATCACCCAAGGCTTTTTCAATGTTTCTTATTCCGCTAACCATGGCAATAAGCTCATACGGTTCAAGGCTGGCCTTATGATCAGGACCTTCCATAGTATTGTCAAGTGTAAAGTGTTTCTCTATAACTTTCGCACCCATAGCAACAGCAGCGATGTCTACCTCGATTCCCAGTGTATGGTCACTATAACCGATCTCTACAGCATACTCTTTTTTTATGCTAAGCATTGCATTTAGGTTTACATCTTCCATTGGTGTCGGGTACATTGTATTTGCATGTAAAACAGTGATATTTTCTTTTTTAGTGCCAGATGAGATTAAAACATTTAATGAATCACCAATCTCGTCCATATCTGCCATCCCTGTTGATAGGACTATCTTTTTATTAAGCTTTCCTATTTTTCTAAGATATGGAAGGTTAGTAATCTCACCGCTTGGAATTTTAAATATTTCAAGACCAAGATCATTTAGCATATCTACACTATCAAGGTCAAACGGTGTTGACATAAAAATTATATTTTTATTTTTACAGTAGTTTATTAATTCTTTGTGAACATCTAAATCAAGTTCCAGTTTTTTGATCATCTCAAACTGTGATTCTTCTTTGTCGGTTGTCTGTTTTTGATACTCAGCTTTGTGAGCATTTTTACTAACCAAATTTTCAGTTTTAAACGTTTGAAACTTTACGGCATCAGCCCCTGCCATACTTGCGACATCTACAAGCTTTTTAGCAAGTTCTACTGAGCCGTTATGGTTAACTCCGGCTTCTGCTATTATAAAGACACTCATTTAAAAACACTCCCGGCTTTTATAAACCCATCCACTGTTACACCTTGAACTACTATAACACCACTTCCGACAAAACTATTCTCTTTAACAACCACATTACCGTTAATTATAGCACCAGTTGAGATATGGGTATTGTCCTCGACTTTACACTCATGTTCAACCAAAGCTTTTGTATTTATAATAGAGTTTTTTCCAACCGATGCACCTGAATTTATAACTACATCGTGCATCACTACACTACCCTCGTCTATAGATGCTCCCTTGGCAATGTACGCACGTGGTGAGACAATGCTAGGCAATGTAAAGTCCAACTCTTTTAGTTGTGAATATAGTTTTTTTCTTAACTCATTCGACTCTATATGTCCAACTGTGACTATGGCATTTGGTATTTGTTCTCTTAGTTTAGCAAGATCATCATCACAGCCGATTACTTTATATCCAAGAACTTCTGTTCCAACTAATTCTTCTTTATCAACTATACCGGCTATTATGTAAGATTCACTCTGCTCAATTATATCTATCACAGCCTTGCAATGCCCACCGCCACCTACTAAAATAATCTCTTTCATATTACACTACTTGGTATATTTACAATTCTAGATTGTAAATACTTGGTATTTTTCAAATCATCACTTTGAAAGTTTTTATACATCTCAAGTTCATTTATAAACTTCCATATAGGTCTTGCCATAACGCCATGTAAATTTAACTCTTCTAAACATCTGTCACGTTCTGTTTTATCATTTAGCATAATAGCATTTAACCAATAGTTCGACTTAGCATCCTCTGGTTCTTTTATAAATGTTATATTATCAATACCATCAAAAAATTCACTATATTTAGATGCTAAAGATCTTTTAGAGTCTAAAAACTGCTCTATATTTTCAAGTTGAGCACAAAGAAGTGCCGCATTAATATTTGGCATTCTGTAATTAAATCCAATCTCATCATGCTCAAATTCATATGCATGAGGCATTTTTGCGGTGGTACTTAAATGTTTCGCTCTTTTTGCCAAAGATTCGTCATCTGTAACTATAACTCCGCCGCCACCACTTGTTATGATCTTATTGCCATTAAAGCTAAAAACACCAAGTGTACCGAAAGTTCCCGTATGTTTATATTTATAAAAACTACCCAAACTCTCAGCTGAGTCCTCAACCACTTTTATTCCCCAGCTTTTACAGATTTCAACTATCTTATCTATCTTACAAGGGTGTCCAAACGTGTGCATTGGCACACATGCTTTAATAACTCTTTTTGTTGTTTTATTTATACATCTGCCGTCAACTACTTCGCAGTTATTATCTAAAAAACTTTTCAGTGCATCTGGACTTAAACCCATTGTATCCATATCTACATCTACAAAAATAGGTTTTGCACCAGTATAACTGATAGCGTTTGCAGTAGCAACAAATGTAAGAGACTGTGTTATTACCTCATCATCTCTATTTACATCAGCCAAGACCAGTGCCAGGTGTAGTGCTGATGTACCGTTTACAGCAGCAATTGCATATCTGGCTCCGACATAAGATGCAAACTCCTCTTCAAACCTATCAACAAATGCTCCAACAGATGATACAAAAGTAGAATCTATACATTCATTTAGATATTTTTTTTCATTCCCAATAAAACGAGGTTCATGGAGTGGAATAAACTCAGTGGTTCCAAAGGTTTTTTGTATAAAATCTACTATCTCTTTCATCACATTTTTCCGTCCAAATATTTACCTTTGTCCTCATACTCAAAATTTGGTATGAGCTTAAAAAACAACTCTACAATATCTGCTTTAGTCCAACTCATGTTTATTTTAAAGTTTTTTATGCTTTGTGAAAACAAATTTAGTAAGTTATCGTCGTAATCAGGATTGTTTTTAATTACACCCAGATTTTCAAAGCTATCCATATCAAGTGTCTCATTCTCTGTAAAGAACTCTTCAAAATCTTTCTCACCTGTTGTATCACTTGATGTAAACAGGCACGGGTATTTTCCCTGTTCAGGCAGTATTTTAACGAGCTCTCTTGCCTCATCTTCATCTTTACACTCATACGGTTCGTATCCAAGATCATTTAGATACTTTACAGCTATATCTGCAAAGCTTATAAGATGTAAATTCTCACTTAGTTTCGGGAAAAAGATATCTCTGTTTTGACCGAAAATACAACTCATCAAACATAACTCACCTGATTCTTTCGGAGTTACAAAATATCTTTTAATATCATTTGGGGCTACAATGGGCTGTTTTTTCTCAATACGCTTATTAAAACTGTGCAGTAGTGATCCGTCTGAAAAAGCCACATTTGCAAAACGTGCAGTTGAAATTTTAATGTACTTGCTTCTTCGCATCAAGAACATCTCCATGATCCTTTTTGAAGCCCCCATCATATTAACAGGATTTGCCGCTTTGTCAGTTGATACACAAAAATATTTTTTAGACCTTTTTGATGTAGCTTGAGCAATTGTTTTGTCTGTGTTAAAGATATTTACATCTATCATACGCATCAAGGTAAACTCATCTTCTTCACTTCTTACATGCTTTAGTGCTGAGAGGTTTAAAACGTAATCGTACTTGCCGTCTTTTGCTATAAAAGCATCATATTCAACACTGCCTATATCGAGTGCAAAAGTTTTAAAATCACCATCAATATAACCAAAACTACTTCTAATGTCACGCACAAGTTCAACAAGATTATTTTCACTTATATCTACTACATGAAGTTTTTTAGGAGAGCGTTTGAATATCTCTTTTACGACTGCACTACCAATACTACCCGCACCGCCAAGTACTAAAAAAGATGAAGAGGAAACAATATCTAATAACTCTTGACCTTTTGATGATATATCGTCTTCAAGTAACTCTTTTTCTCTTCCGATTAATTTTAAAATATTCATTTTTTATCTTTATCTATGTAGTAACTGTAGATTATATGGTCCAGTATCATATGGACATCTTCAACCAAGCCGTAATCACCTTTTTTGCTCTCAACATGAAAACTGATGTCACATAGCTCTTTTACCCTGCCGCCATCAAATCCGGTTATACCTATAACATCTGTCCCCACATCTTTAGCATACTCTACAGCTTTTACAATATTTTCTGAATTTCCGCTACAAGAGATTGCCATTAAAAGATCGTCCTGTTTTATTCTATCTTTTAACTGCATATAAAATACGTTTTCATATCCTATGTCATTTGCTATAGCACTACATACAGGCGTGTTGTCACTTAAACTGTATACGTCAAAATTTTTTATCTCTCTTCTTTTGAGACCTATTCCCAGATCATTAACCATATGGGATGCAGTTGCTGCACTGCCACCGTTACCGATTATATAGATTCTACCATTTGTAGATTCTAATTTCGATATAATTTTTTCTAATACAGTATAATCTATTTTTTGAAGAAGTTGTACCAACTCTTGAACGTAGCTTTTTGCGAACTCAACCATTTTAATACCCATTAAGTAAATATGTTGTATTCTACTAAATAAAAATAAATATAAAGATTAATTGTTATGATAGATACTTATTTTCTTGACTATAATGAAGCTCATAAGGTTGCTTCTCAACAGAATAGACCGGTACCACATATGTTGCAAGTTTGTTATTATGCCGGCGACAAAATGGAGACGGATCTAGTCAATCTCATTCATTTACCGTTTGAATCTTTTGTACATTCATTAGGAGAAGGTGTCTATAGACTTCCTAGACAAATAAACTTAGATGGTTTAAACTTATCTAATGACGTTAAAGAAGATATTGTGTTAAACTTTAAAAATGCATTAGAACAAGCTAAAAGACTTAGACATGAGTTTAATAAGAACTATCTCATAGCACTTCAAAATACAAAACTAGACTTCAGTGAAAAACTAAGGTTTTATATACCTGCAAACTCATCTACACAGGTTATGCAATATGTCTCTAAAAATATAGCTGACGAACTAATAAAAAGAGGTTATGAAGTATTTTTCGACATGAGCTATGGGATGTATGATCCAGAATGTAAAAGAAATTTACTTGTATTTAATCCTCACGCAATCATTAACATAAATTACTTCAATAGTTTCTTATTTAGTAAGGACCTATTTTATTTTGTATGGTTCCAAGACTCTATGCCTCTACTAACAAATAATCAACCAATAAACCTTAAAGATAGAGACTATATATTTTCATATCATAAAATTTTCACTGACCTTTTACTAAAGAAAGGTGTAGATAAAAATAAAATTTTTAAGTATGACATTATACCTGTTGATACAAATCAATTTTATCTTGATGAAACGATAAAAAAAGAGGATAAAATAATTTTTGTAGGAAGCTATTACGCAGATGTTGACTATATAGATACGCACAAAGACATCCATAATGATATTATGGAAGTTATTGAAAATGGAGATACATTATCATCTGAAACATTAATAGAAATTTTTGCAAAGAAAAAAGTTGATGTTTCTGATAAACCAACATTTATAAATCGTGTTCAACAAGCTTATGTAAGAACTGCTTGTGTATCTTGGATATCTCAGAATACTTCAAAAGAAGTAGAAGTATATGGATCTAACTGGAAACAAAGCAAAAATGACAACATCATAGACAAATTTAAAGGTAAAGCAGAAAAAGATGATTTAAATAGAATCTACAATAGTGCAAAATACGTTTTATCTGCATCAGCTTCAGCAATCAATACTCAAAGACTTGGGGAACTTGTCCATAGCGGGGCTATTCCTGTAGTATATGATTGTAGAGATTTAACGCATGAAGAAAATACTTGGGATGATGAGTGTTTATATTTTAAAACACAAGATGAATTAAATTATATTTTAGACAATAATATAAAACCTAAAAAATATATGTCCAAAGAGATGTTAGAACATTTTACATATGATGAGTTTATGAATATAATCTTTGAACAAATTAATAAAAAGACGAAAAAATGAAAGCAGTAGTTACAGGAGGAGCAGGTTTTATAGGCTCACATATGGTTGACTTATTGGTCTCTAAAGGTCATGACGTAACAGTTATTGACAATCTAGCCAACGGTCGTCTTGACAACATTGAACAGCACAAGGGAAAAATAAAATTTATTCAAGCAGATATAGGAGACTACCAAATAGAACTTGATCAATACTTTGAAGATGTTGATTATGTTTTTCATTATGCCGCCCTTGCAGATATCGTCCCATCTATAAATAATCCTGTTAAATATCACAAAGCAAATGTTGACGGAACTATACAGGTACTTCAAGCTGCTAAAAAATCTAAAAATCTAAAAAAATTTGTATATGCAGCTTCAAGTTCATGCTACGGCATACCTGATATCTACCCTACTCCCGAAACAAGTCCTATAAAACCTGAATATCCTTATGCACATACAAAAACTGTTGGTGAGCAATATGTTATGCATTGGGGACAGGTATATGACATGCCTGTCGTATCAATGAGATTTTTTAATGTTTATGGAGTAAGGCATCGAACAAGCGGAACTTATGGTGCGGTATTTGGAGTTTTTTTAGCACAACTTTTAAATAATAAACCACTAACCGTTGTAGGAGATGGTGAACAAACTAGAGACTTTACATATGTGACAGATATTGTAGATGCTTGTTATAAAGCTGCCGAGAGTAATATAACCGGAGAAATTTTTAACGTAGGCAGTGATAATACTTATAGTATAAACTATTTAGTAGAACTACTAGGTGGAGAAAAAATATACATTCCAAAAAGACCCGGTGAACCTGATTCAACATTTGCAGATATCAGCAAAATAAAAAGAATGCTTGGGTGGACACCAAAAGTAAGCTTTGAAGATGGTGTAAAAACTATGCTTGAGAACATTGAACAATGGAGAGAAGCTCCTGTTTGGGATGAAGATAGCATTAAAGATGCTACAAAAGACTGGTTTGAATGTCTAGGAGATAAAAATGAGTAGTAATCTACTTGATGGTCATAAAATAAACTACCATCCAAAAGAGATATCGGATATGTTTGAAGGCAAGCTTCAAGCTCCAATATATGTTGAGATATCTCCAACAGGAATATGTAACCACAAATGTTTGTTTTGTCATTACAATTATCTTGGTCATGAAGGTAAATTTAAAAAAGGGAAAATACCTGAGCTTGTAAAAGAACTAGCTCAAATGGGTGTAAAATCTTTAGTATTTGCAGGTAACGGTGAACCAACTTTACATGTTGATACAATTGAGGCAATTGAATTGGCAAAAAGTCTGGGACTAGATGTCGCATTAAGTACAAACGGGGCACTCTTAAAAGATGAACATTTTGACATACTTGCTAAATGTTTAACTTGGATAAGATTCTCATTTAATGCAGGTAGTGAGGAAAACTATGCTTACGTTCATCAAACAAAAAATGATGACTTTAAAAAAGTAATAGAAAATATAAAAAAGTTAAAAGAAGCAAAAACCAGATTAAATAGTCAAATCACTATAGGGACACAGTTTGTACTTATTCCTGAAAATAAAGACTTTGCACTTGAACATGGAAAAAGATTAAAATCTCTTGGTGTTGATTACTTCAGCGTGAAACACTTTTACGATCATTCCCATAATGAATTTAAAGTTACTGAGAGTATTGATGACGAATTTATAGAGGACTTATCAAAAAAAGCAAAAGATCTTAGTGATGAAAATTTTACCTTCTTGGTTAGAAGTACCAAAAACTTAACATCTCAAAGGGCATATAACAAATGTTACGGGTTAGAATTCATTGTATTTATAGATGAAAACGGTGACGTTTACAGTTGTTTTTCCCACCAATATGATAAAAAAACTATAATGGGGAATATTTTTCAAAACACTTTTAAAGAAATTTGGGAATCTGCTAAAAAAGCCGATAGTATAAACTATATCAATGATTGCATAGACAAAAACAATTGCCAACCAAATTGTAGACATCATCAAATTAACAACTATTTATGGGAGCTAAAAAATCCATCTATAGAACATATTAATTTTATATAAGGATTTTAGTGAAACAGATAGCTACAAATATTAGAAAAAACATTTTACATATCGCAAATCTATCAGGTTCTCCACATATCGGTTCCGCTTTAAGCTGTACAGATATATTAACCACTTTATATTTTAAGATATTAAACTTGGATGATTATGAAAACAGAGATCTGTTTATCCTATCCAAGGCACACTCTGCTATGACTCTATACGCTACTTTACATGAGAAAGGTCTTCTAAGTAAAGATGATTTAGAGGGTTATTATCAAAATGGCGGTACATTACCAGCCCATACAGATAGACTTACAAATCCATATATAGAAATAAGTGCCGGAAGTCTCGGCCATGGTCTTCCTATAGCATCAGGTATGGCACATGCCTTAAAATTAAAAGGTAGCGAGAGAAAAGTTTATGTACTGATGGGTGATGGAGAAAGTCAGGAAGGGAGTGTTTGGGAGGCAGCTATGCTAGCTCCAAAACTTGAGCTTAATAACTTGACAGTATTCATAGACAGAAATAATCTTCAAGGATATGCAAGAGCTGACGAGATACTTTCATATGAACCTATAGATAAAAAGTTTGAAGCATTTAACTGGGAAGTATTTAGGATTGATGGTCATGATTATAAAGCAATTTTAGATGCTGTTAATACTAAAACAAACAAGCCGAAGATGATAATATGTGACACAACAAAAGGTAAAGGGGTTAGCTTCATGGAAGATGAGCTTATCTGGCATTACTATATAGTTACAGATGAAATTAAACAAAAAGCTATACTTGAGCTAGAGGGATCTTCAGATGAGAAATAGTGTCGCAAATGAAATCAAAAAAATCGCAAAAGTAGATGAGACACTTTTTGTTATAGCAGGTGATGCCGGACTTGGTGTATGGGATGATTTTAAAGATAGCAAACAGTTTATCAATCCAGGAGTAAATGAGCAGCTTGATATTGGATTTGGAGCCGGACTGTCTTTAATGGGTCACAAAGTTATTTATTATAATATCGCTCCTTTTGTCATAATGAGACCTTATGAGTTTGTACGAAACGACATATGCTACCAAGAACTGCCTATGATATTAATTGGAACAGGAAGCGGTATAACTTATGCACCAGCCGGTGTAACACATTATGTAGTTGAAGATATTGCACTTGCTTCAACAATGCCAAACCTTGACATATTCTCACCAGCAGATCCAGTCGAAGCCATAGAGTGTTTCAAGTATGCATATAAAAGCCAAAAACCAAGTTATATAAGAATAGCCAAAAACGGTGAAGAGATTATACATAAAGATGATATTGATATTACAAAACCTATATTTATCAATAAAACAAACTCTAAACACATTCTCATAGTGCATGGTTCTATTGTAGATGAAGTTAGCAAAATTTTAGACTTTGTTGATCTAAACATAGTAACAATGCCTATGTTAACAAGTGAGTTTGATTGGTCATCATTCTTAGAAGATTTCGACAAAATATTTGTACTTGAAGAACACTTTATAAACGGTGGATTTGGATCAATGCTAAGAGATAAAGTAGATAATAAAATATACAAGTTTGGTATTAAAAATGAGTATATTCATAAAATAGGTAATAGAGATTATTTGAGAGAACACTATGGAATTGACGGCCATACTATTGGAGAGAAAATAAAGGATATTATCAATGGGTAAACTTTTAGATATCGTAACAAAGCTTCATACAAGAACATCAAGGGATTATGTATCAAGAATGGTTGATGATAAAATAAATGCCATGGTTAAATCAAAAGAGTATGGATATGACTATTGGGATGGTGATAGAAAGTACGGCTATGGCGGTTATAAATATGATGGAAGATGGAAAGTTGTTGCAGAAGATCTAATTAGAGAGTATGATCTAAAAGATGGCTGTAAAATACTTGATGTTGGATGTGGAAAAGCATTTTTATTGTACGAACTAAAACAGCTACTTCCAAATAGTACAGTTGTCGGTATAGACAGCAGTGAGTATGCTTTAGAGAATGCAAAAGAGGAAATAAAAGATTCTTTGACACTACACAAAGCAGAAGATAGTTACCCGTTTAAAGACAATGAGTTTGATTTGCTAATATCTTTGACAACTTTACATAATCTAAAAATATACGATCTAAAAAAAGCTGTTCAAGAATGTCAAAGAGTCGCTAAAAATAAATATATTATGGTCGAAGCTTATAGAAATGAGGCTGAATTGTTTAATCTTGAATGTTGGGCTTTAACTTGTGAAAGTTTTTTCAGACCGGATGAATGGGTTTGGATGTATAACGAATGGGGATATGATGGTGATTATGAATTTATCTATTTTGAATAAAAGGAAATGTTATGGCAAATAAATATTCCAATTTAAAAATATTTCATTACCAAAATAAGCTCGACTCGCTACCAAAAAATATAACAGATATTAAGGCACCTATCCATATTAGAATTAAACCGACAAATGTATGTAATCATGATTGTTGGTACTGTGCATATAAAGCTGATAATCTTCAACTTGGACAAGATATGGTTGAGAGAGATTATATTCCACATGATAAAATGATGCAGATAATTGATGATTGTAAAGAGATGGGTATCAAAGCCATAACTTTTAGCGGTGGAGGGGAACCTTTTACATACAGATACTTCACTGATACAATCAAAAAAGTTATAGAATCAAACATATCATTTGCATCTTTAACAAATGGAAGCAGACTAAAAGATGAAATAGCCGAACTGTTTGCATATAATGCAACATGGGTAAGAGTTTCTATAGATGGTTATGATGATGAGAGTTACGCTGAATACAGAGGTGTAAAAATAGGTGAATTCAGCAAGATTGTAGATAATATGAAAAAGTTTGCAAGTCTTCCAAATAGAACCTGTAATCTCGGTGTCAGTTTTATAGTCGATAATAAAAATTACTCAAAGATATATGAGTTTTCACAGTTGATGAAAGATATAGGTGTAGACAGCATTAAAATATCCCCATGTATAGTTGACAACGACGGTACTAAAAACAATGAGTACCATAAACCGTTTTATGATCAGGCAAAAGCAATGTCTATAAAAGTAAAACAGGAACTTGAAGATAATAACTTTGAGGTAAATGAACTATACCACTGGCAAGAGGAAGCATCTGCAAAAGATTATGAATGGTGCCCTTATTCACAAATACTGCCAGTCATAGGAGCAGATTTGAATATTTACCCTTGTCAAGATAAAGCTTATAACTTGGATAATGGGCTTATGGGAAGTATAAAAGATAGTAGTTTTAAAGAGTTTTGGTTTAGTGATAAAAATAATTTTTTTAAAATAAATCCAAAAGTCCACTGCAACAACCATTGTGTAGCAGATAATAAAAACAAAATGATATTAGACTACTTAAATGTAGAACACCTAGGATTTGTATAATGGCAAAAGATTTGAATGTTGGGAAATACCATAAAAGTGTTGATGAGTATAGTGATTTAATCAATGAAGTGTATAAAAATTATCCCGATGGAGTAAACCTGCCTCCAATGTATGCACAGTTTATTGATAAAAGTATGTCAAACATACTCATTAGATTAAGCAGATATAAATTTGTTGCAAAGATGTTAAAGCCAACAGACGAAGTGCTTGAAGTTGGTTGTGGTTCAGGTCTAGGCTCAATATATTTATCACAAAACTGCAAAAGTGTTTATGGTATTGATGTTCAAAAGCAAGAGATTGCAGAAGCACAAGAACTCAGTAGAAGAGACAACGTTAAATTTGAAGTAAAAGATCTATTCTTGCTTGATGAAGAAAAGAAATATGACTCAATTGTTTGTTTAGATGTATTAGAGCACTTAAGTATCGAAGATGGTAGAAAATTTATTGAAAAAATTTCTAAACTGCTAAAACCAAACGGTTTTTTTGCTTGCGGAGTACCAAGTATCTATTCCTATGAATTTCAAAGTCCACTAAGTCAGGCATCACATATTAACTGTCCAGACAGAGATGATTTAGAGAGAGAGCTATCTATTAATTTTGATAGAATTTTTCCTTTTTCCATGAATGATGAGATGGTACATACCGGATTTCAAAAATTAGCTTGGTACTACATTATGTTATGTACAAGTCCAAAAGATTAATGATGCAAAAAGTTGTTTTTATAACTGCTTCAAGTAGTGGATTTGGTTTTGAAATAGCTTTGGATTTGTCAAAAAAAGGTTATTCAGTAATATTGAACGGTCGGGATATAGACAGATTAAAAAGTGCAAAAGCAAAACTACACAATCAAGATCTGCATCATATATTTTGCTGCGATCTTACAACAGATGAAATGCCAAAAGAATTAGATGATTTTTTTACAAAACATAAGCTCTTGCCAAATATTATTATTCACTCACTTGGTGGAAAAGTTATAAACGACAAACATCCAATCAATATAAATATACTCAATAAAACTATGGATTTAAATATTAATAGTGCAATATTGATAAACAACTATTTTATTCCTAAATTTCAAGCTAATAAATATATTCAAAAAATTATACATATCAGTTCTTCTGCATCTTTAACAGGTAATGCCTCACCATGTTACTCTATGAGTAAGGCTGCTG
The DNA here is from genome assembly GCF_041583195.1 of Sulfurimonas sp. Classification (NCBI taxonomy): domain Bacteria; kingdom Pseudomonadati; phylum Campylobacterota; class Epsilonproteobacteria; order Campylobacterales; family Sulfurimonadaceae; genus Sulfurimonas; species Sulfurimonas sp. The sequence continues at coordinate 7,773 of NZ_JBFHGL010000006.1, read as the reverse complement.
TTAATATATATATAAAAAATTGTGCAAGATACTATGCTTTGGATAATATTATGTTTTGTGCGATAGTTCCAAACATAATTATGCACGAAAATAGCGACTGGAAAATAAAACAAGAGAATGATCCGCAATATTATAAAAAAAGAGTTGACGAGGTTCCATTAAAAAAATTTGCTACTCCTGAAGACTTAACACCTTACATATCTTCACTATGCGAAATAGACAGTATGCATGCTACAGGTTCATTAATTGAACTTCAAGGGGGCGTATAATGAATGAATATTTAAGTTTTTATGAAAAATACAAAATCTCTCCTGTTGTTCAAGATATAGATAATTTTAAAGAGCATGTAAGAAGACGTAATAATCTATATAGACAACTCGGTGCTTCTCATCTTATCTTTAAAGATAAAGATATTTTAGAAATTGGACCAGGTGGTGGGTACAACGCTTTAGTTACATATAGCTATGGTCCAAAAACTTATACATTAATAGAACCGAGTACACAAGGCTATCATGAACTAAAAAATAATTTTAAAAATTTAGATAAAAATGTTTTTATATTTAATGAGATGCTAGAAGAGTTTAAAGCTATCAAACAATACGACATCATTATTTGTGAAGGTCTTATACCAGGATTAAGTTCAAAAGAACAATTTATTAAGATCATTCAATCATTATTAAAACCAAACGGTATATTTATCATGACAACATCGGACCAAGTGTCTGTATTTTTTGAAATAATAAGAAAATATATGGCAAATGTTTTAATAAAAGATATTGAAGATATTGATGAAAAAGTAAAAATATTAGTTGACTCATTTTCATCACATCTTGATACTTTAAAAGGTATGACAAGAAGTTATTCTGATTGGTGTTTAGACAACCTTGTAGGAGATGCTATACTTGAGCATACACTTTCGATAAATGATGCTATTGAGCTATTAAAAAACAATTATATCCTTGGTATATCTCCCAACATATTTAATAACTATTCATGGTATAAGCAGCTGCCCACAAATACATTCGAATACAATCAAGTATTTCAAGAACAGATGCTAGAAAAATGGCATAACTTTATTGATTATAGATTTATACAAAAAGACAGAGATTATAAATCCAATATAGAACTCTCAAAATATTGTTTGGAATTGATCAAGGCAATAAAAAATTCAGATGATAAAATAAAAATCGTTGATATATTAGAAAAAATCAAAATTAATTTGAAATCAGATATTGAAAAAGAGACACTATTAGCTATAGAGGAAGCAATAGAAGTGATAAATGATTCTATAACTCCGACAAAAATAAAAAATATGAAATTTTTTAATTCAGCTTTTGGTCGGGGACAAGCTTATATTAGTTTTGTGAAAGAGAATATAGACTATGAATAAACGCTGTCTAGTTTGCAACCACGATGACTTTAATATACTGTTTGATTATACTAAAGAAAAAGTTGTAACCTCAGACAATAAAACAGCTAATCAAAATTTTCAACTTTTAGAATGTAAAAAATGCTTTCATATACAAAAAAAGACAGATGAAAGCCTACTTAAAACAATTGAAAATATTTATAGTAATTATGAAGCATACTATCTTACAAATGGTAAAGAAGAGGAGCATACAGATTCTAAAAAAGCAACTATAAATCGCTCAAAAACACTAATAAATAATATTAGCGAATCTATTAAAGAACATGGAAATATATTAGATATAGGAACAGGTTCCGGTGTTTTTTTAGAAGAATTTTCCAAAGTTTTTGATTGGAACTTATTTGCACAAGATGTAAAAATCAGTCAAAATAACAATCTTCAAAATTTAAAAAACTTCAAAAAGTTTTTCATATATAAACAAGATGTGCTCTTTCCAGATTATTTTGATATTATATCTGCTATACACGTATTTGAGCATATTGTGGATTTAAATGAGTTTTTATCATCTGTTAAACGATCATTAAAAAAAGACGGTGTTTTAGTTCTACAGGTTCCAAATATAGATGAAAACCTTTTTGATATTTTTACAATAGATCATATATCACATTTTCATAAAAGCACACTGCTTTATATTTTAAAAAAATATTTTAAAAATGTATATTTTCCAAAAAAGCAAATTAACAGAGAGATCAGTGTGTTAGCTACAGATAAAGTTCTAAAACTCGAGCATGAAAATGATGTGCAAAGACATCAAATAAATAAACTTCAAATAAACAATTTAATAGACTCTATCTCAGATATAAAGAAAAAAGTAGCTGTATTTGGGACATCTCCTCCAGCACTTTTTTGTGCATCCTTATTAAACTTCCAAATAGAATGTTTTATAGATGAAAATTTAAAAAAAACAAATAAAACTTTTTATGGTAAAAAAATTGTTCATCCTATGAATATTGATTCTGACATTCAAGTAATTTTTCCATATTCCTTGGAGTTGTTAGAATCAATATCCAAAAGATTTCCTTCTTTAAATTTCAAATATATAGAGAATAGATTATGAAAAAAGTTTTTGTAAGCGGTGATTTTAATATTTTACATCCGGGACACCTTAGGCTGCTAAAATTTGCCAAAGAAAGCGGTGATTTCCTAAGTGTTGGGATAAATGCGGATAATGTAAACAACGTCAGTATTCCTCAAGAAGTGAGATTAGAGTCAATAAATGCGACAAGCTATGTAGATGAAGCTTTTATTTTAGAAGATAATGCTGTTGAATATATCAAGAAAAATAGACCAGATATTGTCGTTAAAGGAAAAGAGTTTTCAGACAAATACAATCCGGAGCTTGATACAATAAATTCATATGGCGGAAAACTGCTATTTACCTCTGGAGAGATAGGATTTGCTTCTCTTGATCTTTTAAATGAAGAGTTTCAACTACCTACAAGCAAGACAAAGCACAATAGCGCATTTATAAACAGACATAACCTTGATATGGAAGACTTAAAGTCTATCCTGGAAAGGTTTTCAAACTTAAAAGTTTTAGTTATTGGTGATACGATTATAGATGAATATATAACTTGTGAACCGCTAGGTATGAGCCAGGAAGATCCTACAATAGTTGTTTCACCGCTTGCAAGTAAAAAATTTATAGGCGGCGCTGCTATAGTTGCAAGTCATGCATCTTCTTTAGGAGCTGATGTTAGTTTTTTCTCAGTAATAGGAAATGATTCAACATATGAATATGTGGATAATAATTTAAAAGAACTTGGCATAAAAACATATCTATATCAAGACTCGACAAGACCTACTACTTTAAAACAAAGATATAGAGCTAGTTCAAAAACACTACTTAGAGTAAACCATTTAAAACAACACTCAATTGATAAAGGGATTGAAGAGAAGATAATAAACGATATTGAAAAAGCCATAAAAGATATTGATCTTATTATATTCTCAGATTTCAGCTATGGAGTGCTTACTCAAACACTTGTTGAACGTGTTTCTAAGCTTGGTAAAGATCACAATACATTTATAGTTGCAGACTCTCAAAGTTCATCTCAAATCGGTGATATATCAAAGTTTAAAAATGTAGATCTCGTAACACCTACAGAGAGAGAAATAAGACTCGCTCTAAATGATTTTGAATCAGGTTTAGTAGTACTCTCAAAAAAACTATCCGATAAAACATCAACTAAATATATATTTACAACTTTGGGTGCAGAAGGTGTAATGATCTATAACACTAATCAAGGCGATCTGCTAACTGACAATATCAGTGCACTAGGTAGTATTGTAAAAGATGTAAGTGGTGCAGGAGATTCACTTCTGACATGTTCCTCAATGGCACTAGCAGTTGGATCAAATATTTGGCAGGCAGCATATCTTGGTTCTTTAGCTTCAGCTGTACAAATTAGCAGGGTTGGAAATATTCCTATAAATAAAGAAGAAATCATAAATGAGTTGATGTTGCAATGAAAGCTTTATTATTAGCAGCAGGATTAGGTACTAGACTTTCTCCTATTACTGATCATATTCCAAAATGTTTAGTTCCTATAAACGGTAAACCTTTATTAGAATATTGGCTAGATAACTTAACTAAAGCAGGTATCAAAGAGTTTTTCATAAATACTTCATATCTACATGAACAAGTTGAAGACTTTGTATCTAAATCGAAATATAAAGACTATATCACACTGGTATACGAAAAAGAACTTTTAAATACCGGTGGAACTCTTTTATCGCTTAAAGAGTTTTTTAAAACAGAAGCTTTTATGGTTGTTCATGCAGATAACTTGTCATTTTGTAACTTTCAGTCGTTTATAAATAGCCACAGACAACGTCAAAAAGAATGTGAGATAACTATGATGCTTTTCCATAGTGATAATCCAAAAAGTTGTGGAATCGTTGAACTTGATAGCTTCGGTATAGTCCAAAAGTTTCATGAAAAAGTAGAAAACCCTCCATCAGATTTAGCAAATGGAGCTGTATATATTTGTGAACCTAGTATATTTGAGTTTTTATACTCTTTAAACAAAAAAGAGATTGACTTTAGTAACGATGTATTGCCAAATTATATGGGAAGAATAAATACATTTTTAAACGATGTATATCATAGAGATATTGGTACTATAGAGAGTTATGCGTTAGCTCAAATAGAGTATCTGGGGATAAAACACCCTTTTAAGTAACTCATCAATGTTATTACTATACAATCAAAACTAATTATTTAAAGAGGTTAAAATGCAGGAAATAGAATCATTAGCTATACAAAACTATCAAGACAATATGTTGTATTTTGAAAAACATCATCAACCTTTATACAATAGACTTTTAGCCTTAGAGACTCTCTTAGATGAAGGAAGATATCCCCAAAAATATGATCTTGAATATAAAGATGGCTATTTTGATATTGTTGAATTAAACTCAGGAAATCACCTTTACAATGAAAATTCTGAAAAATTTTCAAATAATCTTGCCAATAAAGTAACATACAAAAAAAATGACCATACTTTTATTTCACTTAGAAAGATAAGATTTGAACCTGTAGCATTAGAAGCGTTAAAAAAAGAAAATAATGCATATGCCCAATACTCTACTACTGCATTTTTAACTGAGTATTACTACAATAATACAGATTATGAAATGAGTATGAAAAAGCTAGATAAATTTATCTTTATAGGTACCGGACTTGGTATGCATATAGAAAAAATAATCAAAAAGTTTGATCTACAAGTAGTGTTAATTATAGAAGATGACATTGAACTATTTAGACTCTCTCTTTTTACAACAAACTATGCAAAAAAATTAAACAATATATTTGCTTTCTTCTCAATTAGCGAGACAAAAAATGAGTTTCATACTACTTTTAACGACTTTTATTTTAAAGCTTTTTTCAAAAACCAATATATTAAATTTAATATGTTTTCATCAGCATACGAACATAAAATTGATGAAATTAGAAGTATGCTTATATCTAGACCTGAAGCTACTTATTCACATGAAAGACTTATCGTAAAACATAAAAGAATTATAGACAGTCTAACAAGTCACTACAAATATCTGGATATTACCAAAAAAGAAAATGAAAGCTACTTTGCTGATAAACCATGGTTGGTTGTTGGAGCCGGTCCATCACTTCACAAAAACACTGACTGGCTTGTAGAAAACCAAGATAAGTTTATAATAATAGCTGCTTTTACTGCCTTAAAAACTCTCCAAAGAGTCGGTGTAAAACCCGATATTGCTGTTCAAATCGATGAAAATGATTTTACCACCGATAAAATGCTAAAAAGTATTGAGAACTTTGATTTTTTAGATAGTTCCGTATTGATTTTTAGTGGTTCTGTTTCAAAACTGCTTTTTAATCAGTTTGATAAAGAAAAGATATACCTTCATGAAGACAGAACAAAGTATAAACTTAATAGAAGTACACTTACTGTTGCAAGTGTTGGAGAAACAATATATTCATTATCTTTAATTTTTAATGTAGCAAATATATATCTATTAGGTCTAGATTTAGCCCTAGGTGACAATGGAAAAACTCACTCGGATGATCACTTTATGGCAAAAACTTTAGATCAAAAAGCCGAAGAAGAAAATGATCAATTTCAACTGGACAATATCATAAAAGTTAAAGGTAATTTTAGAGATACAGTAGAAACGACTAACCTATTTGCTGCATCTATTCCAGTAATAAATAGAAAAACACAACTTTTTAAAACTCAAAATCAAAATATTTACAACCTTTGTGATGGTGCTCTATTTGAGAATATTACACCGCTAAAATTTAACGATATTAATATAGATAAAAAGTTAGACAAGTCATCTATGTATGAAGAGTTGAAACAAATATTTGACAAATACTCTACTACTTCACTTATAGGAACGGAATTAGATGCAATAGAGTGTAGAGGAACACAGATTAAAGATTATTACAATTATCTAACAGAGTTTGAAAATTCTCCACATGCTAACCCAGATCTATTTTTAGCTTCATACATAAAATTTGCTTCTATGATAGTTAGTCATAAATGTGAATTAGAGTTAAAAGAAATAATGGTTATATTTTTCCTAAGAACATCTTCTTATATTGATGATTTTTTAAATACCAAAGAGATTAAAAACCACAAAAAATATATTAAGAAGTTTAAAACTTACTTTATTGAAGGTACTAGAAATATTTTAGATACGTTTTCGAATGACTTTAACAGACTAAAAAATTCACTTGAAGAAACTAAAGAGTAAAACTCTTTAGTTATTAAAATTACTGAAGTAATTGTAGTACGTTTTGTTGAACAGCATTAGCTTGACTCATTGCATATGAACCAGACTGAGCCAAAATATTATGTTTTGCAAAGTTTGCACTCTCTGCAGCAAAGTCAACATCACGGATTTGAGATTCCGCGGCTTTAACATTCACCTGAGTAACACTAATATTACGTATAGTAGATTCTAGTTGGTTTTGAACAGAACCAATGTCTGCACGTGTACCATCTACATCTTTAAGAGCATAATCGGCAATTATAATAGCTTTCTCAGCCGCTTGTCTAGTTGTAACATCTAAAGTTGATAAGTTGTTATCTAATCCTGCTGCTGTATTTCCTGCAATTGCAGTTGTTAAACCATCAGTTAAGTTACCATCGAATAGACCAACACCAGTTAAATCACCAGATGAACTTAAACGGATACCGTATTGTGCAGTACCTGCAGTTGAATCAACATCTTCATAGATACTAGCTCTTACATCAGCACCAGCTGTCTGAGCAGCAGCATTAAAGTCATCAACTAAAGCTTGAGTAATTTCATAAGCTTTATGTGAACCAGATGCGAAAGATGTTTGAACACTTACACTAGCAGTAGTTCCATCTTGATTAAGTACACTAACACTTAAACTTGCTGAGAAGTTAGCAGAACCACCAGTTGCACCACCGAAACCAACTGTTGTTTCTAAGAAAGAGAACTCTGCAACATTATCAAGCTGTGCATCACCGATTGATAATTTTACTGTCTCACCTGAATATGCACCGATATGGAAAGATTTATTTTGGAATGCACCATTTAATAGTGTTTGACCATTAAACGATGTACTGGCTGCAATATTCTGCGCTTCCTCTAGTAATCTATCAATATCTTCTTGAATTTTTTTACGACTATCTAGTGTTTGACCATCAGACGCTGCTTGAATTGCTTTAGTTCTTACAATATCAATAATTTTAGTATACTCATCTAATGCACCATCCGCAGTCTGTGTAACACCAATAGCATCATTTGCATTCATAATAGCTTGTCCAAGACCCTGCGCTTGTTGGCGAAGTGTATCGGCAATTGCCATACCTGAAGCATCATCT